>JBGSVU010000228.1:0-7175 GCA_041752775.1 Pirellulaceae bacterium
CCAGAACGATGGCCAGTGGTTGCTGTTTCATGGATTTTTGCGTCAGGCGATTCCGTACAGTTCGTTGATACTGGTCAACCGGTAGTCGGACTTCGAAATCCGGTTGGCACCCGTCATGTTGGCTTCGATGTTTCTGTTGCCCATCATCGAAGAGAACTCCACCCGCGGCGTGTCGATGTGGACCGTTCGCAACCCGAGGGCGCGGGCGATCTCCAGCCGTTCGGACGATGTGCTGACGTAGGCTGCGGCGGATGTTTCCACACCCAGCCCACTGATCACATCCTGCAACGACCGGTGATCGGGCAGCTGCCGCCCGGCACTGCGCGACGTCAGGCAAATGTCCAGAGGAACATGGATGCCAATCTGAGTCAGTCGCTGCGTCAAATCCTGGCTGGTGTGGATGGAATTGCAAATCACAGCCACTTTTTTTCCGCTTCGTTTCAGCGAATTCAGACATCCCTGAATGCCCGGCAAGGGGCGCGAATTGCGAATCACTTCGCGTTGCCTGGACCTGGCCGAGATCACCAGCTCCAGCACCTGGCATTCGGTCAGCGTCTGGCCCCGCAGAAATTCCTCCAGCGCGGTCCAGTACTCCAGTTCGCCCTCGTAGATGCGGGGCAACCAGTTTTCCCGCCAGTCACCCAGAAAACAGCTGAAACCAGTCACCGCCCCCAGCGAAGTGGCCTGCTGATGGACCCAGCGATGCCAGTAGGTCCCGTCGAAAAAAATGTTCTCGACATCAAAAATAAACGCTGAAACCGCCATGCCCAATCACCCGCCCTGTTTCGTCCGGTTCGCCCCAACCGCTGCTGCCACCGGGGCCATGCGCCCGGAATCCTTCAGTTTGTACAAGAAATCGGCAAAGTAAAAGACTAAATCGCCGGGAATTCTGCAACTTGCAACCAGACCGTTGGACCTGCTGCGCGCGACCCCTGCCACGAAAAAGTCGGCGGCGTTCCGCCCATCCGGTAAGACCCGATTTAGGGCCGTTGAACCCCCTTAAAATTTCCCGCCGCCTTTCCCGCATTGCCCCACCCCCCAGCCAGCCTCTCAAAAAAAATTCCGGGACACGGCTTCGGCAGTTCAACCGCAAACCTGGCGAAACGGCTTCAGGAACTGCATTGATCCGACCGAAACGGGACGGCAGCGGCTATATTCATGGTTCGGGCCGAGACGGGTAGCGTTGCCGTTCCCGGACTCTGCTTTTTTTCGCTTCGAAGTTTTTTGAACCATGCCAATTCCATTTTCCGCGTACAGCTGCCGGTTGTTCGCGATGTTTGATAGCCCACGTCTCTGCTGTTACGTTTGGCCCATGGCGCTGGCGATTCTGCTGGCGGTCGGATGCGAGCGGTCTGCGGGCAACTCCGGAACATCATCGGTTGCGCCGGCGCCGCCATCAGCTTCCGCTGCTGATTCGATCGCGGTCACCTGCCACATCCATTTTCCCGGGGGCCGTGGCGATATTTCGTCCGGGCTCAAGTTGCCAGGTTCGGCCAATGTTTTCGATGCGCTGAAAATGGCAGCGGACCAGCACAGCATCGATCTCCAGTTTCGGGGCGCGGATGCGACGTTGTTTGTGACGGCCATCGGCGGAACCGAAAACGGGGGAGCCGGGGGCGACAACTGGGTTTACCGCGTCGATGGTGAACTGGGGGATCGCAGTGCCGGTGTGTTTGAACTGAAAAACGGCCAGAAAGTGGAATGGAGTTTCGGCGTTTATCCTTGACCCCGGCAGGCATTCAGTCACAATCCTCAATGGCACAGCAGTGCAGGGTGTGTTTCCGGTTTCAACACGTTTTCTTTTGTCAGGTTACCTCATGTTGAAAAATTCGTTGATCGCCGAACTGTTGATCGCCATGCTGCTGGTCGTGGCCGGCATCGCCAGCCGCGAGTGGTTGATCGCCGAGCCCAATTTCAAACCAGTGGGCGCGCTGGCCATCTTTGCCGGAATGATGCTCTCCCGCTGGTGGCTGGTCGCGGTCACGATTGTGGTGATGATGGGTGCGTCGGACTGGATGCTCGGTGGACCTGGGTTGTCTCTCGGGATGGCTGTTCTGGTCGCGCTGCTGGCCAATGCAGCGATGTTTCGGCTGATGCGGTCGCGCCTGTTCGGCGTTTCGGTGGGGCAGCCTCCGGCCGCTGTTGATCGCCCAAACGGGGCTGGACGACTGGGGCGGCAGAGCGGATGGGCCGTGATGCTGGTGCTGGCCGGAACGGTCCAGTTCTTTTTGACAACCAATCTGGCCTGCTGGATGGTGACCGACTGGTATACACGCGATTTTGCCGGTTTGATCTCATGCTTTGTGGCCGGAGTACCATTTTTCTGGCGCAGCCTGGCTGGCGATCTTGTATTTGCGATGGCCCCCCTGCTGCTGCTCCAGTCAGCCCTCGCGCTGGCGGCGGTTCGCGGCAAAACAGCGGTTCGCCTACCCGCCTGACAGCCTCCTCGAAGTGGGCAGCGGCAGGAATTCACCAGCAGAAGTGAATTGATCGCCCCAGATTTCTCAGGAGGTAACCGTTCAGAACGGCATTTCATTTGGGAAACCCAATACGTCGGTCACCATGAAACAATCGGCGACGGATGAAGCCTTTCAGGAACTTTACCGGATATTTTCTTCCGGTCGCGTCCTCGATTCCGGGGGCTGCCTGGCCGCGTTTCAGTCGGACGGTTTGACTGCGTTTTCCGAACGTCCCCTGGCGATCGTGATCCCGCAAACCGAAGACGAAGTCGTCGAGGCGGTTCGCTGGTGTCATCGGCACCGAATTCCTTTTGTTGCCCGCGGATCGGGCACCAGTCTCTCCGGAGGATCGTTGCCGTGCGCCAACGGAATCGTGATCGCGCTCAACCGCCTGAACAGAATTCTGGAAATCCGTCCGGAGGAAAGAACCGCAACGGTCCAGCCCGGCACCATCAATCTGGCGGTCACCCAGGCGGCTCGCCCACATGGACTGTATTACGCACCGGACCCGTCCAGCCAGCAGGTCTGTACGATCGGTGGAAACGTGGCCTTCAATTCTGGCGGAGCCCATTGTCTGAAATATGGCATGACGGCGAATCATGTGCTGGGATTGCGGGTTGTTTTGCCCGATGGCGAAATCGTCCAGACCGGATCGTCCAGCCTGGAGATGGCTGGCCCCGATTCGGTGGGATTGTTCGTTGGCAGCGAAGGACTGTTCGGTGTGGCCCTGCAGATCACACTCCGCCTGTTGCCACTGCCCCAGTCGGTGCACACGGTCATGGCCGGGTACCGCACGATCGAGCAGGCGGGCGAAGCCGTTTCGCAAATCATTGCCGACGGCATGCTGCCTGCGGCGCTGGAAATCATGGACGCGCTGGCCATCGAAGCTGCCAGCGCGGCGGTCGACGTCAAATATCCGGCCGGGGTCGAAGCGGTCCTGATCGTCGAACTGGACGGTACCGAAACGCACATCGCGCAGGAAAAAACCCGGCTCGACCGCCTGTTGCAGCTGACCTCCCCGGTGGAAATGACCGTGGCCGGATGCGACGCCGAACGGGCCTCGATCTGGCGCGGCCGGAAGAGTGTCTTTTCTGCGGTGGGCAGGCTCAGTCCTGATTTCATCGTTCAGGACAGTGTGGTGCCCCGCACGAAACTGGGCGAGGCGTTGCGGGCAATCAAATCGATGGCGATGGAGGCAGGTTTGCGGGTGGCCAACGTTTTCCACGCTGGCGACGGAAATCTGCATCCGCTGATTCTGTTCGATGGCAATGTGCCGGGTGAGTTGGAGCGGGCGGAATCGCTGGCATCCGCGATCGTTGGAATGTGCGTGGGGCTGGGCGGGTCGATTACCGGAGAACATGGGGTCGGAATGGAAAAACGGCACCTGATGCCAGCCATGTTTTCAGAAACGGACATCGCGGCGATGCATTCCATCCGGATGGCGATCGATCCACACGAACTGTCCAACCCGGGCAAAATGTTTCCCGGCGGAGAAGCCCCATCGCTGGCCCTGTCGGGGCTGCACCCGCTGGAAAAAACCGGGGGACTTTCCCGCGAATGAGCGACCGTAACGATCAACCTGACTCTGTTGCGGGCTTTCAACAGATCGTCGAATGCGCGAGAAAAAACTGTCACCGCATCGTGGTTTCCGGCGCCCGTACAAAACAGCGATTGGCTGGTGGCCAGCCCGCCTGGATTGTCTCAACAAAAAAATATTGCGGCATCGTGGAACACCAGGCCAGTGATTTCACAATTTCGGTTCGCGCGGGAACACCCGTTCGCAAAGTCAGCGAAGTCCTCAGCTCGCAGGGCCAGTTCCTGCCCTTTGACCCTGTTTTTGCCGACAGCGGTGCCACCGTGGGCGGGATGGTGGCCTCCGGAATGAACGGCCCCTGCCGTTTGCGATTTGGCGGCGTGCGTGACTTTGTTATCGGATGTCAATTCATCGACGGCCTCGGTCGGGCGGTCCGGGCAGGTGGCAAAGTCGTCAAGAATGCGGCCGGTTTCGACCTTCCAAAATTTCTCGCTGGCAGCGCAGGCCGGTTCGGCATCATTCTGGAAATGACTTTCAAGGTTTTTCCGAAACCGCCCTGTTATCAGTCTCTGTGCACCCGGCCAGAATCTGCCGGCGAAAGTGCACGCCTGCTGGGACGGATGGTTCATTCACGCATCGACTTCGATGCCCTTGAAATACTGGAGGACCACCGCGTCGCGGCGCGGTGGTCGGGCGACGCACAAGTCTGTGATGCCATCCGGCAACAGCTGGCCCCACTGGTTACCGGGCAAACCGAATGGATGACCGGTTCGGCCGACGCAGCGTTCTGGAGCGAACTTTCGAATCCCGGCACCGCGCTGCCTGGAGACTGGATCGTCAAAGTCCCCATTTCCCGCGCCCATATTCCCGCGCTGGATCATCACCTGTTTCAGGCCGGAATCGCCCGGCGTTTCAGCGTCGCTGGTAACCTCGCAGTCCTTCGCATTTCGGGCGCGGAACAACTGGAATCACTGGAAAGAATCCTGGTCCAGCTGCATCTGACCGGTCAGTTCGTTGTGGGTGGCCCGGAACACTTTTTGACGGGAGCCACGACATGGCGTCCGTTTCTGCAACGAATCAAGTCGGCACTCGACCCGGAAAGAATTTTCGCTCCCCTGTCAGCCTGTTCTCCCGGTGAAGTCATGCCATGAAGCATTCGATCGACGATCAAATCGCCGGCTCGCTCGCGTTGCCGGTCAGGGAAGCCATCCAGAAGTGCGTGCACTGCGGGTTCTGTTTGCCGACCTGTCCGACCTATCAGATTCTGGGGCAGGAAATGGATTCGCCGCGCGGCAGAATCGTTCTGATGAAAGAAGTTCTGGAAGGAAACCTGGACGCCGACCAGGCGGCTCCGTTTGTCGACCGTTGCCTGGGATGTGTTGCCTGCGAGACGGCATGTCCCTCGGGTGTCGAATACGGCAACCTGTTGAGCTCGTATCGATCCGCGGTGCAGGAAAAGGTCACCCGTTCACGCGGCGACCGACTGCGGCAATGGCTGGTGCACCAGACGCTTCCCTTTCCCTGGCGATTTCGGCTGGCAGTGCGGCTGGGCAAACTGGCAGCCCCCTTTTCGACTCTGGTCCCGGCGTTTGCCAGGCCGATGATTGGAATGATTCCCGAATCGGTTCCGGGAAAACAGCGGCTGCCTGGATTTTCACCGGCACAGGGCCGGCGGAAAGGCGTGGTCGGGCTGCTGGCCGGATGTGCCCAGCAGGTCCTCGCACCGGAAATCAATGCCGCCACGATTCGCGTTTTGAACCGGGCCGGATTTGACGTGGTGGTTCCCCGGCGGCAATCCTGTTGTGGTGCGCTGGACTGGCACGAAGGAAGACTGGCATCAGCACGGCGGATGGCGGCGAGAAACTTTTCGCTGTTCGATCAAGTCGCCACGATCGTCACCAACGCGGCCGGGTGCGGATCGGCAATCGCCGAATACCCGGTAATGTTCCGGGAAGGCGGGACAGAAGACCTCGCAAAACGGTTTGCGGAAAAGGTCGTGGATATTTCCGTGTTTTTGGCAGCCCAGGATTTGCCCGCTGCGTCATTGCCCCTGCCGACGCGAATTGCCTGTCAGGACGCTTGCCATCTGGCGCATGCGCAACAGGTCCGCGACCAGCCGCGGGCTCTGTTGCAGCGGATCGAAAATGCGATTCTGGTGCCGCTGGCAGAGAGTGACCGCTGCTGCGGGTCGGCGGGGACATACAATCTGCAACAGCCGGAAATTGCCCGGCAACTGGGTGAGTGGAAAGCCCGCGCGGTCGTGGATTCGGGATGCGACATCGTGGCGTCAGGCAACATCGGCTGCCTGATTCAGATGAGAAAACACCTCGCGTTGATGAACAGCCCGATCCGTGCTGTTCACACGATTGAGATTCTTGACCAGGCGCTGGCGACCATTTGAAAGACGGGTGCGGCAGGCGACCGGCCACCTGGGGGCTGGTTGTGCCGGTTGGCGCGAATCGGCGGGGGTTGGTTTTTTTTCCAGGCGGTTGATAATGAATGCAGTCAGGAACGTTGTTCGCGGAACCTGATGCTGGCCGGATGTGCCGAGGGCTGTCCCCGAATTGCGTTGGTCCGCAACTCGGGGTTGGGTCTGGACAGAAAAGCCGCGGTCGTCGAAAGCCAACACTGTCGACCCTGCGGAAATTCCGGCTGGAGTGTCCTGGACCTTTCTACCCAACCCAACAGATTACATGAGTGACACCAACAGCTTTGTCATGGTTGATCCGCAATGGGCCTTGCGGGAACTGGAAACACGAATCCAGTATCAGTTTCGCGACCGAACCTTGCCGCTGGTCGCATTGACGCACGCTTCGGGCGCCATCACGCGCGACGTGTCGAACGAGCGACTGGAGTTTCTGGGCGACGCGGTGCTCGGATTTTCGGCTTGTGCCTTTCTGTTCGAGCGTTTTCCCGAATGGCAGGAAGGTGAACTGACTCAGCTGAAATCGCTGGTTGTCAGCCGCAAGACCTGCGCCGAGTGGGCGCGGCAGATTGATATCGAAGGGCTGTTGATCGTGGGCAAGGGCGTCGGCACCCTGGGAAAGCTGCCAGCCTCGTTGCTGGCAAACGCTTTCGAATCCGTGATCGCGGCGATATTCCTCGACGGTGGACTGGATGCTGCCAACCGGTTTTTGCGCCCCCTGATCGAATCCAAAATATCGGCGGCCTACCAGGCAGAA
>JBGSVU010000229.1:0-2597 GCA_041752775.1 Pirellulaceae bacterium
AGTCACTGATCGACGCCGCCGAACACCCGCTGGACCCGGTCCTGGAACTGGCAGAACGCGCCCGCGACAAAATCAGAAACGACATCACCGACTACACAACCACGATGATCAATCAGGTTCGTCCGGACGGCGAAAGCAAACTCCGGGCGGAACAATATTTGAGCTGCAAAATCCGGCACGAACGAACGGAAGGCGGGAAAAAAGTCCCTTTCAGCATTTACACCAAATTCCTGAAACCCCAGGACAAACTGGGACAGGAAGCGATTTGGGTGGAGGGCAGCAACGACAATCTGCTGACCGCTCACCCGCCTGGACTGTTCAATCTGATCCGCGTTTCGCTGGATCCCGAGGGTCCGATGGCGATGGAAGGCAACCGCTATCCGATCTGGGACATGGGCGTTCTGAAACTGATGGACAAAATGATTGAGAAAGGCCGCCGCGACCGGGCCTTCGGCGACTGCGCCATCCGCCTCGACAGCAGCGCTACCATCAACGGGGCGCGTTGCCTGATGATCGAAGTGAAACATGAACAGCAAACCGAACCGTTTGACTATCACATCGCCAGGATTTTTATCGATATCGAAGCGCAACTGCCGGTGGCCTATGAAGGCTATTTCTGGCCGGAGAAACCAGGCGATGATCTTCCTTTGCTGGAACGGTACATTTATCAGGACATTCAGCTGAATGTCGGATTGAAAGACGAGGACTTTGATCCCGACAACCCCCAGTACGGATTTCCCCGCATGGGAACAAAAACAAAACCGGCACCCGTCAGCGACAACAACGAAAAAGTACCCGCTGACGACCAGGCCGATTCCCGTCCAGACCAGCAGGAGCGGCGCTGATCATGTTTCTTTTTCGGATCTGCCGCCCCGCTGCAATCGTCCTGCTGGTTCAGGTGGCGCTGGGCTGTTGTGGGGCCACCTGCCATTTCAGCGCGACTCTGTCTGCTCAGGAATCCGGAGCGGCCGAAACCCCGAAAGCAGCAGCCACGGACAGGAACTCAGACCAGCAAACCCAGGAACCCGCAGTGAAATTGCCGATGGAACCAGAGGTGGTTGTTTTTCAGCTGGAGTATTCCGGCGGCTTCCGCGCACCACTGCCGAAAGATTTTGAGCCTACCCCGCGATTGCGCATCTTTGCCGATGGTCGCGTCGTGACGGGGCAGAACCGGCCCGATCTGCCCGTCTATGAAATCAGGCTCAACGATCGCCAGTTGAATGAACTGGTCAGCGAAATCGTCAACCGCTACGACTTTTTTTCCCTCGATGCCAGTGAAATCAAACGGCAGATCGCCGAGACGGGTCGCCGCATTCTGATCGCCGACGTCGCGACATCGACCCTGACCGTTCATCTGGCCGACCGCGAACATTCCGTGGCGCTGTACGCGGTCCAGTATTGTGCCGATGCCTTTCCTGAAATCGAATCCGTCCAGCGCATGGCCGATATCGAATTGCTGGCCATTCGATGGTGCAGCATTGCGGAAATCGGTGGACCGGAAATTCTGGAGGAGTTGGTACAGGAAACCAATCTGGAACTGCAAAAAATAACGGATGAATTTTCTGTCGCGCAGTCCGATTTGACGCGCGCCCGTCGGCAACCTGACGGCTCGATCGAAGCCCGTTTTACCGTCCGGAAAACCGAACAGGACGGCTCACCCGTGCAACCGGATTCAGGCTGGATGGTGGTTGTGACCCGTTCGCCGCATGATCCGACGCCCCAGTTGCAGCTATCAGAATTTGGCCGCCAAACGCCAACAAAATAAATTCCGGCCGTCGTTTTTCAGGGGTTTCGGTTAACTGAAATCTCCCCCCCCAACAGTCGGTTTTCCGGAAACAGTTATTCCAGTATTGCCCAGTACGTCGCCATCCAAAGCGACGGCAATTCGGACAGTGGCAATTCAGGCAGTGGCGGTTCAGGTGGATCCGGTCCGGGCAGTGGCGCGGTGGTTTTCGGGAGGGTTTCACTATGCCGCGGGCTTTGTGAAATGAACGGTGCAACGTTGGGTGCCACAGAACCACTGACCTCTTGATTTGCCCCGCTCACCACCGGGCTTGTCCCGGTGGAAGCGTGTTTGACAACTACACGGCACCGCTTGCCGACTCCGCTCACCACCGGGCTTGTCCCGGTGGAAGCGTGTTTGACATCTACAGCGATTCAGCGATTGATTGCTGCCACCACTTTTGAATTCCTGCCCAGGTTTGAAATCCGGATCGAGGAGGAATAGTGTTCGTGAGTCACGCGTTTGCCCAATTGTTGAAAATCGTTGGCAATTGGCGATCCCGGTTGGCTGGCACCCCTTCGGGGTGCGTTCGGATTTGGGGGGCTTGTTTTCCGGTGGTGTCGCGTTCTGCATTCTGCAGACCGCGAAACCACCGGCTAATGGCTTGCAACCCCTGCCGGGGTACGGGAACTGGAGATGCGGGTGTGGTTGCACAGGGTTGGCGAATTGGGAAATTGGTGCCACCACCGGAAATTGGTTCTGCCCGGAAATTGGTTCTGCCCGGAAATTGGCTTTGCCCGGAAATTGGTTTTGCCCGGAAATTGGTTTTGCCCGGAAATTGGTTTTGCCCGGAAATTGGTTTTGCCCGGAAATT
>JBGSVU010000230.1:0-3114 GCA_041752775.1 Pirellulaceae bacterium
GCTCCCTCCGCTCCAGCAGCACACCGCCGCCGCTGATCCGTTACCCGTTTCCCAACCCAATCTTTCATAACCACTGGTACAGAAAAATGGGGCATTCCACGACCATACTGGCTTCAGACTGGTGCGCGTCCACGCAACGCGGCACTGATCGCGCTGATCAAAAAGAGAACGATAAAGACGTAAAACAGAATCTGGGCAATCCCGGCGAGTCCTGATGCAACGCCACCGAAGCCAAGAATGCCCGCAATCAGGGCGAGAATCAACAATGTAATAGCAAGACCTAACATGACACGAGTCCTTATTTCTGTTTGTGGGCCCCTTCGTCCGGTTGACACCATGTCCTCCATCCCCGGTCCCGTTGAATGAGATGCACTACAACGCAATGTCTGTGCCAATCAGAAATTTAAGTCGCCGAAGGCATTTATGCAGATTACCGGGGAAAAGATGGAGCCGCCGGGTCGTTCAGAAGCCAGCCTGATGCCAACTGCGTCACAAGGCCCAGAAAAGTCCGGGACTGACACACACTCTTTTGTTCGGCCGGCGGCGAATGCCGTTTTCTGGTCGCAGTGGTGTTTGCCTGGCAAACTTCGTTTTCCCGAAAGCGTGGAACAAACTCCACTGCGGGCCGGTGGTTGGCCTGTCGGGGCTCGGTCTTGAAACGCAGGCGCTGTTCTGGAATGAGGCTTTTCCGGAAAACGGCGCGGGGATACCAGTTAGGCGGGGATACCGGCCAACGCGAACAAACCCGGCCAGAAGATCTGGCCGGGTCATGTTGCTGACTGGCAAATTGTTTTTCCTTTGTTCCGCGACGCTTCGCAGAGCATCAATTGCGGGTGGACTGACGCTTGCCATCCTTCCGCCGGCCCGTCCGATGGGCGGTGTTTAAAAAGTTTCCTGTGTAACTTGCCTTGCCGACTTTAGTTGTCGTCGGGATTCTGCAGCCCGCCATTCTCATTTCCACCCGTGTTCTGGTCCAAACTGTTGTTCAAACGATCACTGTCGGGAATCGTGTTGCCTGCATCGGGTGTTGGATTGCCGGTCGCTGGATCACGGTTCAGATTGTTGTTGTCGATGTTGTTATTGTTATTGTTGTTGTTATTGTTGTAAATGTCGGTGGAGTTGCCCGTGTTGGAATCCGTCGACTGACCGGAAGTCTGGGTTTGCGGTTGCTGCATGTTGTCGGACTGAATGTAACCCTGACCCGACTGCATCGCGCTGGATGGAGATGTCGTCGTGTTTCCGTAAGTTGTCGTGTTTCCGTATCCGGAGTAATAACTGCCGGAGTTGTAGGCCTGGCCGTAGACAGGGGTGCTGCCACAGCATCCCATCATCGTTCCGCCTGTGACGTAACCGCTGGTATTGGCAGGATAGCTGCTGTTAACATTTCCATAAGTCGATCCGTAGCCGGTCGATCCGTAGTTTCCGGACTGGTAAATGACATTGCTTCCCGTTCCATAGTAACCGGTGTAGCCGGTCGAATAGACCAGTGTGCAACAGCAACTGGTAACAGGAACGGTGTAACAGCAGTTGTCGCCCTGCCCTCCCCAGCGGTCGAAACGGTCGAAGACGCCACCGCCATCGACGAACCCGCCACCGTCAATCACTCCCGATCCGGGATACCGGTCAAAAATACCGCCCCCGTCAAAAATTCCGCCGCCATCGAAAATGCCGGGTCCGCCGCCTGCCCGGCGAAAAATCTGGGCCGATGCTGAATCGACGACAACGGCAGCTGTCAGGAATGCCATGGCCACAACGGCGGTGCAAATGCGAATACTAACGATACGAATCTCCTTGAATATTTTTTTGGGCGATGCTGGTCAGCATCAGGTCATGGTGGTCGCTGTTTGCCCACGAAAAAGCGGCGACCGCGCTCAAAAAGGAACGTGAGCCGAGGCTGGATGCAAATCACAGGCCAAACTGAATCAAGCTTGCATTGCCGACTGGCAACGTCGATGCCGTCACGAGCTTTCTTGAAGAGCAAAAGAGTCGTGGGGGACCGTTGTTTAATCTGACGTTGGCCACCGGCGTTGTCAGCCTGCCCGTCATCTGGCATGGGCTTTGCATTCCATCGGCTTTGCATTGAAAAGGTTGCAGCCCGGAAAAAACAAAGAAACAATTTCTTTATCCAGCAGGAGCAGGAAAGATGAAGCGGAAAAACAAGCAGGACCAGTACGGCAACAAAATGGACGTGAACGAAGGCGTTAACGATCCTTCGACCGCCGGAAGCGACAGCCAGCAGGATCAGGATCAGGAACACCGCCGCGGAGTCAACTCGGAGTTGCGAAACGAAGACCCGATTACCGGAGAACCCGGATCGCATCCCGTTGGAACTGGTGTCGGCACTGCCATTGGTGCAGCCGCAGCCGGTGCGGCAGCCGGGGCCGCTGGAGGACCGGTCGGTGTCGTCGTCGGAGCAGTGGTTGGTGGGATTGCCGGCGGTTTCGTGGGCAAAGCGACGGCAGAGTCCGTCGATCCGACTCTGGAAGCGGCTTACTGGGAGTCGCATTACCAGTCGCGGCCCTACTACACCGCGGACCGCGCTTACTCGTTTTACTATCCGGCCTACGCAGTCGGCTGGGAATCGTATCGCGGCCCCGGTTCCACGTGGGAAGAGCAGGAACCGGTTGCCCAGAAGAAATGGGAAAGTGTATCGCGCTGGGAGAATGAAGGTGGCGCACCGCCAATGACCTGGGAAGAAGCCCGACTGGCAGCCCAGGACGCTCATGACCGCATCGCCGCTCGCCACGTTGACGACGAGGACGAACTGCAAGCCCGTCAAAACAAACCCCGGTGATAACAGTCACGACTATTGGCACCGCTTTACCCACGACCCACGGGGCAATTTCGCCCGAAGCTGACCTGACGCGTCCGATGGCATTTCTGTTGCACGGAAGTGTAGGGGACTCTTTCAACCTACCATTATTCAAAGGAACTCAATCCAATGACACTCGAAACAAAAACCAGTCTGACCAGCGAAACAGTCGAGACCCTGCAGGAGCTGATGCAGAGGGAAGAAGACGGTTACATACGAGACCGAAGCCAGAGGGCGTTGCAGACTATGAACGCCTCGGTGGAGACGTTCTAGAAGAGAGTTCGAAACGTGACCATACGGCG
>JBGSVU010000231.1:0-10154 GCA_041752775.1 Pirellulaceae bacterium
GATTTGTCGCCGGGCGGAGGAGCGACTGGGACGCGCCGGGTCTGGGGCGGCGCGAGGGTGGCCAATTGTCCGCTTTCGGCGTCAATGAACAAACCGATTTCGGTGCCGGCTCCGCTGCGGGCCCGAACCAGCCTCAGGCGAAACTGCCAGTCGCCGCGTGAAAGTTCCGTGCCCGGCAACTCCTCGCGTGGGTGCCACTGGATTTCGGACCAGGTGGGGCAGGGCAGGACAGCGGCGGGGCGAAGGAAGATCCCGAGGGTGCCACTGGATTCCGCAGACAACTGAAACCGGCGTAGCCAGCGTGAGTCCGTCGTCGGGACCTGCCCCCAAACCGCAGCCACGGCGTCGCAGCGCAGCGCCTGGTCGATCGCCCAGTACAAATCTTCGCGGCGGTTGCCGTGAACAATAACCGTCTGTTCAAGCGGAATTCCCAGTGCCGCCAGAGCGGGTGCGTACAATTCCTGTTCCGCATCGACCAGCAAAATCGATCCGCCACGCGACGCCAACACACGACCAGCCAGATGCAGCGACATCCACCGCGCAGCGTCTCCATCGCCATCGCTGACAAACTCGACCAGCGTGCCAGGCAAGTACCCGCCGTCGGGCAACATGCGATCGATCGCATCGACACCGCTGGAAATCAGCGTCGGATCATCGACGCGCGCCGCGTTTTGCATCCGGCGAATCTGGTCGCGAAGCGCGGTGATGGTGCGAGGCAGGGGTGGTGTGGCGCCGGAAGCTCCGCGCCCCGCGCTGCTGCCGGAAGCCCCATCACCAGGGTTTGTAAGTTCAGTTTGTTGCGTCTTCATGGCGCTTGCCTCCCAGGCCGCGTGAACAGGTTCCGTGTCCAACTGGCAGGATTAAAAACGGGAACCGGGACACCTTTGGTCACGATCGGATGACATGGTGTAAATCTGTTCACTATCAGCACGCTTCATCTTTATTCCGGTTTCGCTGCCAATGCAAGCAACAAAGTGCTGGCAACGAAAAAAGCCGCAAAAACCGCCAAATTCTCCCGGAACGGCACAGAAATCCCGCCGCCCAACCCCGTGGAAAACCGGTTCAGAATCCGTTCACAAACTGTCAGCAGCCCGTCAACAGCACGTCAACAACCGTTGAAAAAAAGAAACGCGACGTTGCCCGCCCGCAACACGGCCCATCGGCATTTTCACCCCACGGCCGCAAAAACCGCCCCCAACGGGTCCCCGGGATTCCTAGCCTGGCAGTTGCATTTTCACCTGGACAGATGGAACCGGGAGTCTTTTTCGATTCGGCATCCTCCGACAATGCCCTCCCAAACCAGAATCGAAAAAGACTCCCGTTTCCCTCCTGGCAAAAACCCGGCCCATCCCTGAACGAGAAGACTTCGATGAAAAAAGTTGCCTGCTATACATTTTTCTGCGCCGTGGCCGCCACGTTCATGGTCATCCAGATTGGCCACGCTCAACGCGCTCTGCAACTCACGACACCCGAACTTGCGACACCCGACCTGCCAGGACAACAATCCTCGCCGACCCAACCCCCCCAGGAAAAATTCGTTGAACCCACCGCCGCAAAATTTCACTCCCTCAATCCGCTCAATCTGACGCTGGCCCAGTCGCGGGCCACTGCCAGCGACCAGGACATTATTGTGGTGGTCGGAGCCGAATGGTGTGAACCCTGTCAGACGTTGAAGCAGTCGGTCTTTCCCCAACTGGCCGCCCAGGGAAAACTGGACGGGATACAATTTGCCTACGTTGATTTCGATCATCAACGGGAATCCGCCATGGCCCTGATGCAGGGCAGCATGGTTCCCCAGATCGTCTACATGCGACGGGGCAACAGCCAGTTCCAGCCCGCCGCAGTGATCCCGCGCATGGCCGCTGCCGAAGAAATTGGCGCCATGATTGACTGGGTTCAAACGCTTCCCCAACCCCGGCCGGAACCTCTCCCCCAGCCGATGCTGCCCCCAGCCGATTCGGAATGAAATCCAAACATCATCCAGCCAAAACGGCACACCCGCAGCCCGGCCGAACCAGTCCATCCACCCAGCCGCGCGGACCACACGCCCGTCCCCTGTATATTGGCAGTTCCATCGCGAGGATGGTTTGCATCAACTTTCGTCGCATGGTAGCCGTTCACGCGCCCGGGTCTGACGCCCGTAAAACATGGACAATGTGTTATCGACCCGTAAACGCTTACGTCGCTATGTGCCAACACCTGCCAGTTTCGGCGCGATCCTGGGCGGGATCAAGGTGGATTGAAAAATGAATTCAGCTGGTCTGGATGCCGAATTGCCGAACGACATCAACCGCCGGAAAGCAGAGTTTCGCCGCCGCGGGCTGGCAGCGCGACGGGCAATGGCGGATCGGGACGAAGCCAGCCGACGTATCGCCGCAAGGGTCCGGGAGCTGCCCGAGTGGAGTCGGGCTGAAACGGTCATGTGTTTCGTGGCGATGGAGGATGAAGTCGATACGCGAGCGCTGTTGGCCGAAGTGATGTCAGGGGCCAGGAAACTGGTCGTTCCGTTCTGTCATGGCAACGAACTGGGACTGTTTCATCTGCAGGATTTCGAGGAGCTGCAACCGGGTTCCATGCGGATAATGGAACCTCGTGCCGAACTGAGGGGACTGCCGCAAAAAACGGTTTCGCCCCTCGCGCTGGATCTGATTCTGGTGCCGGGTGTGGCCTTTGATTCGTCCGGAGGTCGGGTGGGTTTCGGCAAGGGTTACTACGACCGGCTGCTGGCGCGTGTCCGCGCGGATGCGGTCCGAATCGGACTGGCCTTTGCCTGCCAGATGTTCGATGCCGTTCCGGTGGACTCCCACGACATGCGACTGGATTTCGTCGTGACGGAAGTGGCGGTCTGCCGTTGAGTTGATTTTTTTCAGGATCTCTGGATCGGCAGATCGCTGTGCGTCTCGGAAACAGGTCGTCAGCCGGTTTTCCGCTCACAGAACGCACAAAGGAAAAAAGTTACTTGCCGTCCCAGGTTTCGGGATAGATCACGATCTCCACGCGCCGGTTGGTCGGACCGCTGGCTGAATGGCGGGGACGGTTGCTGCCCATCGCCATGGCAAAGAGCTGTCGCTCCGGCAAACCCAGCCGGGTCATGAAATCGAACACGGCCAGCGACTGGCTGGCGGTCAACTGGTGATGCGTCGTGGTTGCGGGCTGGATCGGAGTGCCATCCCAGTGGGCTTCGACGCCAACAATCTGCCGCGGAAAGCTGCGCTGGATTGCACCGGCAACTTCCTGCAACATCGCTCCATGCTGGCTGCTGATTTGATAGGTCCCCGGCACGAACAGGGAATCCGTGGGGACTTCGATCCGGATTACGTCGCCATCCATTTGGGCCGTGACTCCGGGAATGCGCAGCTGGGGTAACTGCTGCAGCAAACTGTTGTTGGCTCGCAGGATCGCAGTTCCTGGCAGTTTGGAAGGAATGGCGGCGCTTCCCGATGTCAACATGCCTGGTTGGGTTGCGGACGGTCCGAGTCGGGCGGCGGCCAGTTGCTGTTCCAGATTCAGCTTGTCGTTTTGCAACTGCTGCAACTGGGCGATTGTGTCGGTCAGTTGCTGTTTCAACTGGTAGTTGTAATCACCAGCGGCCTGAATTTTCTGCCGGTACGATGCCAGTTCCGTGTGCAATTGCTGGTTGTCGCTGTCGAACTGCCCCAGCCGCGTGTTGAGCGACTGGACCTGACTGGCCAGGGAATTGAACCACTCAGCCTGCTGGTTTGGATCGGCAGGAGGTTGAATTCCGGTTGTTTTGGTGCTGTCTCCGCTGAACAGGCTGGCCAGATTAGATCCGATTCCGCTGTTGCCCGTGTTGCCGCCAGACTGGGCGAACAGACGGGGCGGGTTGGAAAAATTGAACAGCGCGCTGCGCTGACCGCCAACCGGTTGCTGACATCCGGACAAACCGGACAACAGGCAGGCAGCAAAGACCATGTTGAGGAAGTGTTTCATGGCTGTCAGGCCAGTCGGGGGCTGTAAACGCAGCAAAATCAAAAGTCTGAAAAGTATGTCTGCAATCGGCGCGGATTCCGCGCACATGGCCCCCCGGCGCGGAGCGGAGATTAGCGGTGCGAAATCAATGCGTAAACCCCAATCGCAGGCAATTCGACCTGTCAGAAACCGGACCATTCGTATCGTCGCGAGAGGACGGATTCATCGTCAGGATCAGGCAACAGCGAAACCGTGGGCGGCAGCGAAACCGCGGGCGCCAGGGAAACCAATGATGCCGGAAGCGGATCCGCCGGGATTCGCTGTTCGTTTCGGGGGAATTGCTCGCCCAGTATTTCTGCTAGCGGAGGGACGCTGGACCAGTCGCCATAAAAACGTTTGATCCAGTGCCGTCGGCGGGATGCCAGCAGGTGTTGCTCCCAGCCCCAGCGGCGGAACAGACGATCAGAAATTTTTACATTGAACGCTTCGCAAACAATGGCATCCGACCCTTTGACTCGCGCCACATGGTCCAGCATGCGAAGCGCCATCCGGAATGTCGCCAGCGTTGTCCCCGATGTCGAACAAACATAGTTCAGCGCCAGAAAATCCGGGGCCGACCAGGGCTGGGCGTAGTACAGTCGACACCGGTCCGGCAGTGCCGACCGGCCGCCCCGATGCCGGTCCCAGCGGGTGGCCTCGATCCCCGAAACCAGTTTGGGCCAGAGGCGAAAAGTGATGTGGTCAAACTGCCCGCCACCGATCTGGATCATGCCATAGCGCCGCCGGCGAATGGCGTTCTCGGCCAGCGCAGGATCGGAAATGTGCTGAAAAAAAATTGCCATGGGCTATTCCACTTCTGCTCCGCGCATCCAGCGGATCGCCGCCAGCATCAGCCACATCAACACCAGTGAGCCGGCCAATACGCCCAGCAGCAAACCCGGAAAAAGATAGATCCCCGACCGCGCATTGTCGTTCCATGTCGTGGCCCACCCCACCAGTACGACCACCGCCGAAAGCGCGAGGTATGGACCAAAGGCAATCTCGCGATTGCGCGTCATCGTGAACTGGATCGCCGCGATCGCCAGTGCACAAAACGGTGCGAATACAAAAACCATCAGCGAGGCCTGCCACCCCAGAAACGCGCCGACCATCGCCATCAGCGTCACGTCGCCGAAACCCATCGCTTCCTGACCCATGGCAGAGGACGCGATCACACGCACGGCCCAGACAATCCCACCGCCCATCGCCATCCCCAGCAACGACGTCAACAGACTGGTCCATCGCGCCCCCGGCCATCCAAACCAGACCACAGCGACCATCACCATCAACAGGCCCGCCACCATCAGGATCAGCCAGCTCAGCCCAAACGGGCGCCGCTGGGTCACGCGGATGGCACATGGCGTTCTGCGGCGCGGACGAACCATGCTCGCAACCATGATGCGAATGCCGCGCACCAGTCCCCACCGAAGCGTTGTGATTTTTGGCAACAGCGCCACCGCCCAGACAAGGATTGTCCCGCATCCGATCGCCAGTCCGCGCCAGTCGTAAGGCCACTGCATCGTCGTTTCATCATGTGGCGAAGCGAAATCAACGGGTTGCCAGCCCAATCCACCGGCCAGCGACGAAATCAGCTCGGGCAATTGAAACCCGGGACAGAAGACCGCAAACAGCAATCCGGCAACCGTACCCGGCAACGTGATCCAGTCCGGGATCGTTTTCTCGTCAAAATCAATAAACGTCGCGACCACCAGCAACGCAACCAGCAACCCCTGGGCGGCAAACCAGAGTTCGGCCTGAAACGACGAAGGGACTACCCGGTGATCGAGCAATCCACCGGAGTGCTGCCAGTTCCAGAACCAGACCGCAAACAGTCCCATCCCGGTCTCGATCAACAGGGGCCGAATCCAGAACCCGCGGCCGTGCAGCGCCGCTTCACGGCGCAATCCGAACCAGCCCACGACCGGAATCCGGTCCAGGGCCATTCGCTGCGGCGCCGCCGGATCGGGAAGGGACCAGGGGCTGATCGGCCGCTGCCGGAAATACCCCAACGTGTAAATCGCCCAGTTCAAGAGCGAACCCGTGACGGCTCCGCCCGCGAACAACAGCAGCTGGATCAACAGGTTGGGCATGAACCGCGAATTCCGTTTTCAGTCGAACAGCGGTGCCACAACAATCCACGAAGATTCCACCAGGGGTCGGCACCAGTTTCCTTATCGGCGTTTGTTCCACCACTCGCAGATCCGGCGACAGACTTCCTCCGGTTTCATGCGAGCGGTATTCATGATCGTACTGGCACAACTGATATAGATGTCGCGACGGCTGTCGAGGACTGCCTGAATTTCTTCCAAAGGCGGCAAATCCGTCAAAGGCGGCCGCATCGCCGCGCTGTTGGCGTCGGCCTGCAACCGCTGGTGAATCATCTCTGCCGGCAGGGTCAGCCAAATCGTCAAACCGGTCGCACCCATCCACTCCCGGTTGTCGCGGTCCAGGCAGGTGCCGCCACCGAGCGAAACCACGGTCGGTTCTTCCCCATCGAACTGGCCCAGCTCTTCCGCCTCAAGGTCGCGAAAAGCCGCCTCACCCTGTTCGGAAAAAATCTCTGCCACCGTTTTTCCGGTCCGCCGCACGATGATTTCGTCCAGGTCGGCATGGGGCATTTCCAGTTCTGCGGCGACCATTCTTCCGATCGTGGTCTTGCCCGTGCCACGGTAGCCGTTGAGATAGAGATTCACTGTCGGGTCCTCTTCGGGGTGACCTGCCGGGCGGGGTTGAACGCCATTCGGGTGAGGGCACGTTTCCTTCAGCTACTGCCGGCAAGACAGCAGCGACAAAACTGCTCCGCTGCCATCAGGGCTCAATACCGGGCCGCACTGGTACCCCGTTTGACTTCGGTTCGCATCAGCTCCAGATCAGCCGTCTGGCCGGTAAACAGTTCGAACTGCCGCGCCGCCTGCCGGGCAAACATGTCCACACCGGTCACGGTGGTGCATCCGGCCATCCGGGCGTACTTCACAAACAGCGTCTGCTCCGGATTGTAAATCGTGTCAAAAACGAGCGTCTCCCGGTCGAACCAGTCCTTTTCGAACGGCGTCTCGTCCATGTTCGGATGCATTCCACAGGGCGTGGCGTTGATCAGCATGTTGCACTGGAAATTCTGGCGCGCCGCCCAGTCCACCGATTTGCATTTCAGGTTGTTGGCGAGGGCTTCGGCGCGGCGATAGTCCCGCGCCGATATGAACACGTTGGCTTCGCGGCGCAACAGCCCCCAGGCAATCGTCCGGGCCACGCCGCCGGCACCGAGAATCAGGAACCGGCGGCCCGCCAGCGCATCGCGGGAATCTTCGACACCTGTCGCTTCCAGAATCACCTGCAGCGCGGCTTCGAGGTCCGTGTTGTATCCGAAAGCGTTCTGGTTGCTGAACACGACCGTGTTGCAGGCCCGAACCCCGACCACGTTATCATCCAGCACGTTCAGGTTGCGCAGGATTTTTTCCTTGTGCGGCAACGTCACGCTCAATCCGCGAATGTCCATCTCCGGACACGATTCCATGAACGAGTCCAGCTGTTCGGCGGGCACGCGAAACGGAAGGTAGATCAGATCCAGCCCCATTTTGCGGATGGCGGCGTTGTGGACGCGCGGCGAAAGACTGTGGGCGACGGGGTCGGCGATCACGCCGAGGATGCCCGTGTCGCGGCCGATTTTTTCATACTGGAACTCTTCTTCCATCTGCCGCAGACTCATCTGGCCCGGGGCAATCTGACGTTCGTCGTGCATCGAAACGTAGGTCCACGGGGACCCGAACTTGCCGCACAACACACGCGAGGTGACACCCATCTCGCCCATGCAAAACCCGACAGTCGGAATTTTGGCCCGCCGGACCAGTCGCAGAATCCGGATGTTGTCCATCGGGTTGTTGGCGAAAGTCGCGATCTTGATCACGTCGGGATCCAGTCGTGACATGCCCATCCAGATGTCGTCGAGGTTCTGGGGTGTTTCCTCAAAATTGTGGTACGAGACAATCCGTTTGGTTTTTCCAAAACGGGGAATGCTGCTGGCAATGTCCTGTTCCAGATCGACATAGTCGGCCCCGTCGGCAATTGCGGTCCGCAACAACATCACCCGGTCCTGTTCGCTGCGCATCCACTTGCCGCCATCAGCCGGGCGCCGAACGGTGGCAATCACGGGAACGGTGCGATCGACCAGCAGCCGTTTCAGGTTGACCGGCCGCCGGATATAGTCCAGTCGCAATTCGACCAGCTTGACGCCTTTTTCGCCCAGATGCTGGTGCTCGGCAATCATCATCTGGTGCCGACCACGGCCAACGCTGACACAGATCATGGGATGGGCGGTTTCCGGAAAAAGGCGGGAGTGAAAAACCTGGAATATAGTGTGCGACCGATTCCGCTGGCAGCGGGCAGTGTCGCCACCGATTCCATATTAGACCGGAAGCGGTGATTTCCCAAGTCAACCGCCACGATTGCCCAAAAAAGGCCTTGCGCGGGTCGGCCCCTTCTGTGGCGTTCCGGCTATTTCCGGCGGATTCGTCCGAAGCGGGTTTTGGGCCCGTTCGCCACCTGGACTACCCAATCGCCACCTTGACTAATGGCGAAATAAAAACAGAATACAGGAAGTGAACTCGGCAGGCCCTCTGGTGGTCTGTCTTTGGGCACAGTAGCAGCAAGTGCCAGACCCGGCGGTGTGGCGGAATGGCAGACGCGCTTGATTCAAAATCAAGTTCCTTAACTGGAGTGGAGGTTCGACTCCTCTCACCGCTATTTTTCGAAGCCCTCAAAACACCCGTGTTTTGGGGGCTTTCTCGTTGGTGGGCAGCGGTGAGAGTTCAACTGAGACAAAAAACGGCCCAAACTGGGACAAAATCGGCCTGTTCCTGGGACAAAATCGATCTGACATGACCTTTGTACAGCTGTGGCCGTCCTCCTTTTGGCGTGATCAGGTTCAAAAAAAATCTGGGGCTACACTGCCCCGAAATCTGCTCGGCGAATATTGGATTTGGAAACGTCATTGCGAATGTGACGGTAAAGGGCCAGAATTTTGGAATCGGAATGGCCGACCCACATTCGGATGTCCCCTTCGGGAATTCCGGCTGCAAAACACTCGCTCACAAAAAAATGCCGAAAAGAATGGAGCCGGCCGTCCTTGAAGCCCATTTCGCCATCTGGCGTCGGAAATTCCGCGTCCAGTGTCGTTATGATGTGTTTCGTGAACGCCTTCAAAACGTGGTTGTAGTTGAGTTGATTGCCGCGGTCACCTCGCAAAACGAATCCTGAAGACTTTCGGTGCTGTCGCAAAAAATCCAGCAGGACTCCGTGCATCGGAATGATTCTCGATTTTTTGCCTTTAACCATACGGCGTTAGGCTGCCATTTTTTTCGAGAAACTTTCGTCGCGGACATGAAGCACTTCGTTGGTGAAGTCGATATCGGTCCACTTCAGGTTCTGAGCCTCGCCGACCCTCATTCCGGTATGACCCAGCAACAAAATGGTCGAAAAAAGCCATCGATTAAACTTGAGAGCCCTTGCAACCTGCAGCATTCGCTTTACTTCAACGCGATCGTAACAATACTGTTCGGCACCTGGAGGCTTCTGCAGTTTCCAGTCAATACAGCAGGTTGGCGGTATCCAACCCTCTTTGATTAGCCAGTTAGA
This sequence comes from Pirellulaceae bacterium, assembly GCA_041752775.1. Classification (GTDB taxonomy): domain Bacteria; phylum Planctomycetota; class Planctomycetia; order Pirellulales; family Pirellulaceae; genus BJ22. Next base: position 9,598 of record JBGSVU010000231.1, read on the forward strand.
AACTGAGATTTCCATCGTCAGATCGTCATGCACCGTCACGGGTGCCAACTTTCCATCGAGGCTGGTGGCGTACGCTTCCAGCACACCGCGAGTGACATTGGACCAGCATTCAATCCGCTTGTTTTGGCAATATGCGGCAAACCTTTTTTGATGAGTACGATATTTTCGAATGCTGGAATTTTTCAAACCGCCAAGGTGAATGGGGATTTTTCGGCATTCGATGTACCGATCCCAACCAGCCTGGATTGCGACCGGTACCGAAGCACTGGCTGAACCGGTATCAACAGATGGACGCACTTCATCGCGACCAGCACGTCCATCGAGTTCAATCACCAAACGAATGGCATCGCTCCGGTTCCGGGTGTTGAGCGAATGCTTCCCGAGGCGATTGCGGCGACCATCCGCGTAATACACTCCGTCACGCTGGAACAGTCGCCAGGCGTTGTTCGGACATGAGATCAATTCTGAAACGGTTTTGCTCAATGTTGTTCCTTTTTGTTGTGGTGGTCTTGCATCCATTTTGGCCTTGGCCCGGACAGCTTGGTTTGGGATTTCCT
>JBGSVU010000232.1:0-5279 GCA_041752775.1 Pirellulaceae bacterium
GGATGTGCTTTTCTTGGTCTCCTGCTGGGCCTGCTTGTCCTCGCCACGAACAGCATTTTTCTGGTGATTCTGCTGGCCCTGCTCGCCATTGTTCCCCTCAGCGAAATGACGCTGCAGCTGGTCAACGCAGTCGTAACACGCGTGGTTTCCGTTCGCCTGTTGCCCAAGCTGGAATACTCCGACGGAGCGAGTCAAGAGTTTCCAGCGTTTGTTGTCGTTCCCTCCATGCTGACAGGCGGGAACACCACGGCGCAGTTGCTGGAACGGCTTGAATGCCACTTCCTGTCCAATTCCGATTCGATGTTTTCATTTGCCTTGTTAACGGACTTTGCCGATGCCTCCAGCCAAACCATGGACAGTGATGACGGGTTGCTGCAGCAGGTTCAGGAGGGAATTCAGAAACTGAACGCCCGTTACCAGCAGAATGGACGAGGACCTTTTTATCTGTTTCATCGTCGGCGGGTCTGGAGTGAGTCCGAGCAGAAATGGATGGGCTGGGAAAGAAAGCGGGGCAAGCTGCTGGAATTCTGCCGGATGCTGGTCGGCGAAGGTGACACCTCGTTCGTGGTGCGGGAAGGCGACCTCGAGGGTCTTCAGATTTTCCGTGACTCAGGACGTTCGCCCTTTGTCATCACCCTCGACGCTGACACGATTCTGCCGCGCGACACGGCCCGGCGGCTGGTGGGCACACTGGCTCATCCACTCAACCGGCCAGTATTCAGCGATCGTTCTGGCCCCCTGCGGATTGATCGCGGCTATGCCATTTTGCAACCCCGCGTCAGCATTCACCTGGGAAGTTCCCAATGGACAAGATATTTGAAATCGCAAACGGTCAATCCGGGCATGGACCCGTATATTCTGGCCGCTTCCGATGTCTATCAAGACCTGTTTGGTGAAGGCAGCTTTACGGGAAAAGGAATTTTCGACCTGCGGGCTTTTCATCAGCTGCTGGGCGACGCCTTTCCCGACAGCCAGATCCTGTCCCATGACTTGATCGAAGGGTGCCATGCGCGGGTTGGGCTGGTCAGCGACATCGAAGTCTTCGACGGTTATCCATCGCGTTATGATGCCGATGCCAAACGAATGCACCGCTGGGTACGCGGCGACTGGCAAATCAGTCCGTGGCTGTTGCCACGCGTGCCGGGCAAAGAAGGGTGGAAGCCCAATCGCCTGTGCCTGTTATCACGCTGGAAAATCCTGGACAACCTCCGGCGAAGTCTGGCGGCGCCTTCGCTTCTCGCGTTTTTGCTGGTGGGGTGGTTGCTGCTGCCGGGTGTGGCGTTGTGGTGGACGCTGCTGGGTGCCCTGGTCATTGCCTTTCCGTGGCTGATTCAGGCCGCGAGCGCGCCACTGGGATGGAGCTCACGGCGCGAACCCGCCGCGCAAATCCGCGCCATGGCCCTGGATTGGTTGCGCTCCGGTGAACAGTTGCTGTACTCGGCGATGATGCTGCCCCATAAAGCCTGGTTGATGACCGATGCAATCACCCGAACGTTTTATCGTATGGTGGTCTCCCGGCGAAAGTTGCTGGAGTGGGAAACAGCAGCGTCGACCGAATCGCGGTTGCAGAATCAGCGCTGGTCGATTGTCTGGCAAACTGGCGGATGCAGCATGCTGGCGGTCGTGGTTTTTTTCCTGATTCAGACGGAAGGCCGTGGGGCCGCAGCTCCCTGGCTGGCATTGTGGCTGGTGGCACCGATTGTGGCCCAGGCCATCAGCACCGTCTCAAAAAGTCAGGCCCGTTCACTGGACGCGGACGATCGCAACTGGCTGATGGAAATCGTCTCAACCACCTGGACTTTTTTCGAAGAGTTCGTCAACGAACAGAACAACTGGTTGCCACCGGACAATGTTCAGGAATACCCGCGTGAAAGAGTGGCCCCGCGCATATCGCCGACGAATGAAGGGCTGTTTCTGGTTTCGGGCCTGGTCGCCCGTCAGATGGGCATGACGGGAATTTGCGAGCTGACCTCGCTTTGGGAAAAGAACCTGGCCAGCTGGAATTCGCTGGAACAGCTGCACGGTCATCACTTCAACTGGTACGAAACTTCGACCCTCCGCCCGCTTCGGCCGCACTACATATCGACCGTGGACAGTGGCAATCTGGCCGGATGTTATTTGACGCTGGTCGACGGGATTCGCCAGATGATGCAAAAGCCGATTCTCTGCGGGAGTCATCGCGACGGCGCGGTGGCCGCGCTGCGCGGACTTGGTTCGCGAGTCAGCCGCGAACTGGTACGGGTTCGAAGTTCGCATGGCAGCTCGGCCGGCGGGATCGCCGTACGGGACCGGTTGACCACGATTCTCGCCCGGCTGGAAGCTCTCGACCAGTCGGTCGCCGAAGCGGATTGCGAAAGCTTTGGCGGATTGTATCTCTTTTCCAAATCGCTCGAAAACGCGGCCAGGGAGCTGGAGAAGCTCCGGGTGCTGGATCTCGAGACATCTGACGAGGATATGGGGCAGTTGTCGCGATCGATCGCGGTTATCGCCCGACGTTTCCGCGGAATTGTCCGGGACCGGCGTGAGCTAATGCCATGGCTGGAGCAGGTGGCGAATGTGGAAATGCACGGGAAAGACCCGGTGTGGCACCGTTTGAAAGAATGCCTGACGCCGGGACTGAGTCTGCAGGAGCTGCAACTTCTACCCGAACTGATTTGCTGTGATTCCGCTGTGAGCGGCACGAGTCCAGGCTCAAGTGGTATCGACTGGCAGGACGACATGCGGCATCTCGGCATTTCGCCTGAGCTGTTCCTGGAAAGTGTGAAGACGGCGCGGGACCTGGCCGCGACTCTGCGGGATATTGGGAGCGGCCGCGAGCAGGCGGCCTACGGAATGGACTTTCGCTTCCTCTACAATCCGCGCCGGAAACTGTTCTCCATCGGATTCAACGCGGACCTGGGAACGCTGGATCGCGGGCACTACGATCTGTTGTGCAGTGAATGCCGGTTGGCCAGCTACCTTGCGATCGCCAAAGGCGACGTCGAAACGGAACACTGGTTTCATTTGGGTCGGCAGGCCATCGAGATTGACGGCCGCTACACGTTGTTGTCGTGGGGCGGAACGATGTTCGAGTATTTGATGCCGCAGCTTTTTCAACGCTCCTTCGCCGGTTCGTTGATCGAAACGAGCTGCCAGACTGCGATAGTGCAGCAGATCGCCTATGGGCTGCAGCGGGATGTACCGTGGGGCATCAGCGAATCGGCTTACAGTGCGATGGCCAAAAACTCGGACTACCAATACAAGTCGTTTGGTGTTCCAACCCTCGGTTTGAAACGGGGTTTGGCGCGCGAGCTGGTGGTTTCGCCTTACTCGGCAGCGCTGGCCATTCCCTTTCAGCCCCGGGCCGCGACGGAGAATCTGCGACATCTGGCCGCGGTGGCACTGGGAGGATGGGGCTTTCATGACGCCATCGATTTTACGCCAGGCCGGCTGCGCAGGAACCAGACGCACAGTGTTGTTCGCAACTATATGGCGCATCATCAGGCGATGATTCTGCTGGCAATTGCCAATGCCCTCGATTCTGATGTCGTCGTTTCGTGGTTCCACGCCCATCCTCTGGTGCGAGCGAACGAGTTGCTGTTGCAGGAAAAACTGCCTTCGCTGGCCGGCACAGAACTGCCCGTTGCGGAAGAAGCCGAATACGTGACCGGCTCCCGCGGCGAAATCACCATGTTCAGTCGTCAGATTGTCGGCACTCATGCAGCCACGCCGCGGGTCATGCTGCTGTCCAACGGCGAATTCTGCTCAATGATGACCAATACGGGTGGCAGCTATGCGCGGTCCGGAGAGTTCCAGGTGACCCGTTGGCGGCCCGATCCGACGTGCGACGGCTGGGGCACGTTTATTTATCTTCGCGATGTGGCCACCCGGGAGTTCTGGTCGGCGACGTTCCAGCCTACACGGGTCGCCCCGGATCATTACGAATCGTTGTTCGCGATAGACAAGGGTGAGATTCACCGGCGGCAGGGTGACATTGAAACCACGCTGGAGCTGGTGGTCTCGCCGGAGCACAATGCCGAAGTCCGGCAACTGCGAATCACCAACCACGGTCGGAATCGTCGACAAATCGAGGTCACCAGTTATGCCGAAGTCGTCTTGACGACGCCCGCAGCCGACCTCAGCCATCCCGCCTTTCAAAAGCTGTTTGTTGAAACCGAGTATATTGCCGGCGACGCAACCCTGATCGCGCGACGGCGACCCCGCGCAGAAAACGACCATCCACTGTACGCGGTGCATACACTGGCAGTGCCGCCGTCGCAAGCTGAGCCCATCGGGTTTGAATCGAGCCGCGAACGGTTTCTCGGGCGCGGCGGGACGACAGAAAGTCCTGCGGCGATGCTGGGGGATCATTTGAGCGAGACGGTGGGTGCCGTGCTCGATCCGGTTTTTTCGTTGCGTTGCACGGTGACGGTCGAGCCTGCTGAGTCAGTCGTGCTGGGATTCACGACAGCGACCGCTTCGACCCGCGACAAGGCTCTGGCGCTGGGTGATTTTTTTCATGACATGCGGGGTGTGCAACGGGCCATGGAACTGGCCTGGGCCTTTGCCCAACTCGAACTGCGGCACCAGAAAATCTCGGCGCGACAGTTTCATCTGTTTCAGCAGCTGGCGGGAATGTTGCTTTATCCTTCCGGAAGCTTTCGCGGTCCGTCCAGACAGATCTCCAGCAATCGGCTGGGACAGAGCGCTCTGTGGCGATACGGCATCTCCGGCGACTTGCCGATTCTGCTGTTGCGGATTGGAGACGCCACCGAGATCGATTTGGTGAAAGAAGTCGTGGCTGCACACCGTTTTCTGAATACTCGGGGCCTTGTCGTCGACTTGGTCATTAGCAATGACTATCCCGGCACCTACTTTGACAGTTTGCAGGAACAGTTGCGCGAGATAGCAGAGGAAGGCAACCCGGGCGACCTCGCGCGGAAACACGTTTTTCTCCTGAAAGGAACACAGCTGATCGCGGAAGACCACCGCTTGTTCGACAGTGTGGCGACCGTATACCTCAGTGGAAAACGCGGCACACTGGCCCAGCAGGTTACCGCGGCCATGGCGACGATGCGCGAAGCAACACAACGAACTGATTCGGCCCGTCAATTGAGCGATACGGCAGGCCCCAAAAAAAGTCCCCCCAGCCGGTCTCGCCCCGTCCAGGCCGTTCCTGAACCCGCGTCACCTGCAATTGAAACCCCGTCGCCTCCGGTACCGCGAGGAGGATTTCCCAACGGATTCGGACGCTTCACCGACGAAGGCCGCCAGTATCAAATGCACCTGTCGGGAGCGTT
>JBGSVU010000233.1:0-2389 GCA_041752775.1 Pirellulaceae bacterium
TTCGGCCAGCCATTTGCGGACTATTTGAGGGGATTGCGAATGATGGCGTTCTTGAACATTTCCAGGAACTGGTTCAATCCATAGGAAACCATGTCTTCCATTTTGCGAATCTGGATGTTGATGTAAGCCGTACAAATCGTCAGGGGAATTGCAATCGCCAGCCCCAGCGCGGTCGTGATCAGCGCAAACATGATGTCCGCGGCCAGTTTGTCCGGTTCGACCGTTTTGGCAGCGGCCAGTTTGGAAAAGGCCGCCATCATCCCCATGACCGTTCCCAGCAGTCCCACCATCGGCGCCGCCTTGATCATTGTATTGACCCAGCTCAGGCGAAAGTCAAGGTCCTGCAGGACGTCGCGCTGAAAGCGGTCGAGCAGCAACTGGCGGACTTTGCCAAACCCCAGCGTCCGGTTGTCCAGCGCCAGTTGTGACAGCTGGCAGAGCGCCCGCCGGTCTCCGGCGCACAATTCGCCAGCCGCATCGTACTGACCCTGCATCAGGGGATCCTCAACGGCCTCAAGAAACCCGCCCTGCTGCTCTTCCGAAGAAAACTGTTTTTGCCGGACCCTGTTGAACACGACAATCACGCAATAAGCTCCCCATCCCGCCATTCCCGCCATGATGAAATAGACGATGTTTCCCAGAATGGTAAAAATTTGTTCCTGCATGCGGTGCCTTGCTCCCTGAGATTGACGGCCTGTCAAAGCGGCTCGTTAAATTTGAATTTCCAGAAAAACGGTTGCGATCAACAGACCGACCCCAAGCTCAATTCGGGGGCGGCAGAGAATCGTCATGAAATCATTGCAGGATCGTGATTGCCCTGGCAGGTCACCCGGCAGAATCGCCCATTCTCCCGGTCACCCGCGCTCCCGATCCGGCCCCCATTATGGTTGCCTGCCCCAAAATTTCGAGGTGGGTGAACTGGACTTTCCGGCAAATTTGCCAGAAATTGCCCCGCCCCACGCACTGATCAGCGCCGGAGAATCTGTCCGGCAACTTCAAACACCTGTCCGCCTGCCGAATCGACGATCCGGAACTGCGTCGAGTGAATGTCGGTCAACTCGTGCCCCCGAGTCGCCGCGTATTCCCGTTCCAGTCGCGCCAGCTGTTCCACAAGTACTTCGGGCATGCGGTATCCCGTCACATACTCGCTGGCGTCCTGCCCGGTCATCGACTGAAACATCTGCCGGTCCCACTCGGCCAGCCGCCGGTCCGTGTGGCAAAACAGAATGGTTCCCCGCGCGCTCTCCTCCGTACGACTGGACTGGGTGACAACCCGGGCGGCATCCACCTGGGAAAGACTGGACAAAACAAAAACTTCATTGACACTGGCCGGCGCCCGCGAAACTGCGAGTATCGCAATCCCAAACTGGTCCAGCTGCCGGGCATAACTCTCGCGATCCACAGCCGTCAAATCAATTTCCCATCCCGTCGAACGCCCCGGATTCCCCAGCCTCGGTGAGAGCGAACGCCGTGGACCCGGCACACCCGATTCGTTCCCGCTGGCCCCACCCGTCTGCAACCGCGACTGGCTGATGACACCCAGCACCCCGGCAATCATTTCAGAAACTGGCGGAACACCGGTTTCGGGCAACTCCGATGGCAACGGCTCGTCGAGCGATTCGTCGCCGGAAATTTCCACTGTGTCACCCGTAGTGATTACCAGTGGCCATGGCCGCGGTGACAGTGGCAGTGGCCGCTCAAAAGAAAGAACCCACATGACAAACAAAAGCAGCGTAAAACCGCCGACCAGGATCAGTGTCGCCAACAGTATGGCACTGATCCGGTCATACCCGGTGACCGCCATGCGGTGGTCGATCGCGATGCAGCGGGAAACCACCCGGCTGAAATCCTGGCTGTTCATGGAAAGCTCGCAGGCTGAATGAATGAAAAGTTACCTTTTGTACGTTTGCCCCGTGACTTCGAACTTGAATCCGCTGCCGTCCTCCACGATTTTGAATGAAGTTTTGAACACCTCTTCGATTTTGCGGCCTTTCTCAGTGGTGTAAGCCACCTCCAGACCACGAATTTTGTTGATCAGGTCCTGCGGGAAAAACTGGCCCATCACGAAATCTTCCGTGTTGATCCCGGCCGCTTTTCGCATCAGGTCCTTGTCCCATTCCGTGACGCGGCGATTGGTATGGGCAAAGAACACCGTCTTTTTCTTTTTCTCTTCCGGCTTGGTCGAATTGATCACCCGCCCCGCACCACCCGGATCCGCCAGGTGATACACCTGGTCGGTGACTTTATTGACCGCGCCAATCTCGATATTGAAAAAACTCAACTGTTTGACATAGGCACCCTTGTCGCGCGCCTCGACATCGATCGCCCATCCGGGCATCCCGTTGCCACCGCCACCGCCGCCGTCTTTGGACCCCAGCCCGCGGCCGCG
>JBGSVU010000234.1:0-4561 GCA_041752775.1 Pirellulaceae bacterium
AACACGTGGACCCGGTTTCCGTCAAAACGGGGCATTTGAAATGTGAAAGTCCAGTTCCAGCCCAAATTGGCCCGCAGCACAGAGGTCTTCACGGGTCCGTCGAATTTCGCGGTTTTCGACGGAAGTGGACGTCCGTGGACGTCCATCGTACCCCAATTCTTGAGCTTGACAGACCACTGGCGCCTTGCGGCTGCTTGTTACCCTTGTTTTTTGCGTTTTTATTACACAATTGGCGCTGTCCAGTTAAGCAAAGATCTCCCGCATCGCGGACTGCAAATTGAATCGACGGCATGAACGAAACGCTTGACCAGAACGAACTCGAAACGCTGATCCGCCAGTGGGAACCCGCTGACGACCAGTTGTGCATCGAAATCAGCGGGCTGCAGCACCACTATGGCCTGGGTGAAGCGCGCAAACAGGTCCTGTTTGACAACAACCTGCGAATCGGAAAAGGCGAAATCGTGATCATGACCGGCCCGTCGGGCAGCGGCAAAACAACTTTGCTGACCCTGATTGGCAGCCTGCGCAGTGTCCAGGAAGGCAGCCTGCGCGTGTTGGGCGAAGAACTGAACGGGATGACACCCGAAAAAGTCAATCTGCTGAGAAAACACATCGGTTTCATTTTTCAGGCGCACAACCTTTTCGAATCACTGACCGCGTTTCAGAACGTGCGGATGGCCTGTGAGCTGGTCGGCATGACCTCCGAAACCTACCGGCCCCTCATCGAACAGACGCTGACACGACTCGGGCTGGGGCAGAGAATTCACTACAAACCGAAATCACTGTCTGGTGGACAAAAACAGCGCGTCGCAATCGCACGCGGGCTGGTCCATTCACCCCGGCTGATTCTCGCTGACGAACCGACCGCCGCACTGGACGCCGAAAGCGGACGCGAAGTCGTCACGATGTTCCAGGAAATGGCCAGCGAAAACCAGACTACCATCCTGATCGTGACCCACGACAACCGGATCCTCGATGTCGCAGACCGGATCGTCAACATGGTCGATGGATCGATCCGGTCGAACGTCAGCCTGCGGCGCACAGAACTGATCTGCAAAATTCTCAGCGGATTCCAGCTGTTCGGTGACCTGCAACCGCGAGTCCTGGCTGATGTGGCTGACAAACTCGAGCTGCGCAGCTTTGCAGCCGGAGCCGAAATCATTCGTCAGGGTGAGATCGGCCAGGAGTTTTTCATGATCGGCCAGGGTCAGGTAGAAATCGTGATCGATGGGCAATGGGTCAATACGCTCGGTGCAGGCTCTTTTTTTGGCGAAGTCTCCCTGATTCGCGACCAGCCCAGAAACGCGACGGTCCGCGCCGCAACTGACGTCATCTGCTTTATTCTGGACAAACAGGAATTCCAGGAAGTCATCAAGGCCAGCGCGTCTTTCGAACAGGAACTGCGCAAAGCACTCTTCGAACGGCAGTAACTTTCCCCCCACCCGATACGGGCAGACCTGGGCCAGTCAATTCCCGTCGGCAGCGGCACCGGCCAGCAGCCCCTGACTCTTGAGCAGCCGAACCCAGGCGAGTTCCCGCGCGATCAGCTGATCAACCAGTTCCGATTCCAGCTCCAGCCGCCGGGACTGCAGCGTCGTTCGTTCCGTTAAATCGACCTGCCGGATTTTTGCGGCAGCGTCCAGCAGTTCCAGTGACTGGTCAATGCTGGCGAGGGATTCCTGTCGCAAACGAATTCCTGTTTCACTTCGTTCAATCGCATGAATGGCCTCCGCAACCTCGAGGCGAATTTTTTCCCGCGTCTGTTCGAGCACGGTGCACAGCTGGGACCGGCGGTTTTCCAGCTCGCGTTCCAGCTGGACCTTCAGCCTCAATTTCCGGACCGGACCCGATGCAAAATTCCGTTCGATGGCCGACGCCAGCAACGGATAGACTTCGGCCAGTGATTTGCGAATGGCGTCGAGGGTCCGGATGTCCTGAGATACCGACAACCGCTGCAGAATGGCCAAATCCTGCCGATAGGCCAAGGCCGTCTCCACTGCGACTTCCAGATCGGGCGGAAACGCCGGACGCCAGTTCTCCATCCCGCGCGGATCACTCACCAGTGGATGTTCGGGATCCCTCTGCAAATTCAGCAGCAGGTGAAGAATTCCCGCGACGTCCTGTTGCCCGGCGGCCAGAACCGACTGTTGGTCCTCGAGTTCGTTTTCCTTTCGGTCGAACGATCCAACATCAACCTGCATCGCCAGGCCTTTGACCCGCAACTTCCCGACTGTTGCCACCGTCGTGTCGATGCGCCCCGCCGACTCGATCAGAACGTCGTGTTGCAGACAGATTTTCAGCAGGTTAAACCACGCATTCAATCCGTTGGCCACACCGTCGTTTCGAACCTGCCGGGCCTGCATTCGCAAAACTTCCGCCAGGACACTGGAACTGTCGCGGGCCTGTTCGAAACGAACGGCTTCCTGTTCCAGCGTCGCGGCCCCCGTGCCGGTATCTTTCGCCAGCGCCCAACACGTCTGCAGCGTCAAGGGATAAATCATCCGGTCTTCGTTGACAACGACCGGTTGAACCTGGCGAGACGGCAGCGGGCCAGGAAAAACAGCAACAGGAAGGGTATCGATCGACTCCAGAGTCAGACAATTCCGTTCTGTAGCTGGGCATTCGGCCGGGGGACAGGTCTTGCAGCTGTTTCGCATCAGGGCACACCCCCCCGACGACAACACCACCATCGTGATCACAGTCACGACCTGAAGCGTGTACCGCGTCGGGCGCCGGGCGGGCAGGCGACAGCGATGCGAGGGATTGCCAGAAAACATTCGCGGAACCGGCGGGACGACGAACTGAAATCCGGATCAAATCCGGAACGGACCTTCTTCTGGAATTATCGTCCGATCCGATTTTGCAGCTTGCCCGGATTCCGCCAACTGCCCGGATGGCAACGGGCCCGCGCGGTAAACCCTTCCGGCCAGGCAGAATTGAACGCACCCCCGGTCGCTAGCACCACCGCGGCGAAATCCGGTGTGGCAAACTTTGCGGCCCTCACAGCAGCCCGGAAAAATCATTCAGCCCAATGGGTTCCCGGCAGGAAAACGGTTCGCCAAACTCCACACCGACCGATTGCCCCCACCAGCGGGCCTCCGTTTCCAGCCTCTCCAGAAAACCTGGACGCATCGCTTCACGCCCGGCCATGAATTGGCTGTGATAACATTCGACCGCTGCTTTTTTGGCGGGCCATTCCTGCGAAATGTCCATCACAAATGCTGGCGTGGCATGCATTTTCAGATGGATGCAGTAGTAATTGAAAATCCGCTGCGGATGAAATGGCTCGCCAGGCAAATCGGTTTTGGAGAGTTTGGCCCAGAACCGTGCCGCTTCGACCAGCTCTGTTGCGGCCACATGGTCGGGGTGTGCGTCGATCCAGTAGGGAGCAAACAACCAGCGGGGACGGGTTCGTCGGAAGACGCCTGCCAGCGCCGCGCGAGCCTGCAGCGACGGTTCCAGACTGCGGTTGACCAACCCCAGGTTTTCCCGCCAGCTGATATTCAGAACCTGACTCGCGGCGGCCGTCTCGCGCTGACGAATCTCGGGCGTGCCATGCGGTGTCGGTTCTCCATCGGTCAAATCCAGAATGCCCACGCGCCATCCCCGACCGATCATCCGGACAATCGATCCCCCCATCCCCAACTCGGCATCATCCGGATGCGGAGCGATGACCAGGCAGTCCAGCGCTGTTTCACTCGTCATAAAGTCCATTGGTCTCAAAAAATATCAGTTGCAGAAGCAGACGTTTTTCGACTGCGTCCAGAATCCGAGGCCTTCCTCGCCACCTTCGCGTCCAACGCCCGACTGTTTCATCCCTCCAAACGGAGTTCTCAAATCCCGCACCAACCAGCCGTTGATCCAGACCACGCCGGTCTGTACGGCCCGCGCCACACGCAGGGAACGGTCGATATCGCGTGTCCAGACAGTGGAACTCAGGCCATAGCGGCAATCGTTGGCCAACCGCACGGCATCGGCCTCGTCATCAAAAGCCTGAACGGTGACGACCGGGCCAAAAATTTCTTCCTGATTGGCCGCACATCCCTGGCCAGCGTCCACGATGACCGTGGGCTGGATGAAGTACCCGTTTGCGCAGCGTCCCGTAACGGCAGCCGGATTTCCTCCGCACAAAATTTTCGCTCCGTCCGATTCAGCCTGACGAATGGCGGCGAGGATTCGGCTGCGATGCGCCGCGCTGACGACCGGCCCCATTTGCGTTTCGGGTTCTGCCGGATCACCGACGCGAATTTCACCCGTTCGGCGAACAAACTCCCCGACGAAACGGTCGAAAATCGGTCGCTCCACGTAGATTCGCGAACCGCACAGGCAGATTTGTCCGGAGTTCTGGAACGAACTGCGCAACGTCGTGGCCATCATCCGGTCAAAATCGCAGTCGGCAAAAACCAGATTCGGATTATTCCCACCCAGCTCCAGCGAGACCTTTTTGAAGGCCGGCGCGGCAGTGGATGCGATCTTTGCTCCTGTCACCGTCCCACCCGTAAAAGAAATTGCCTTGACCCCAGAATGCTCGACCATCGCCTGGCCCGTCGTGGCTCCCGAC
>JBGSVU010000235.1:0-3670 GCA_041752775.1 Pirellulaceae bacterium
GTGGTGGTGCAGGGTGTGCCCATTGCCATCCGGAAATGGTCGCTCCTTACCATCTGGCGCCGCCACAATACCCTGCAGATCCCTACGGTGCGGCACCGGGTACGATCGTTTTGCCTTCCGGCATGACACCGGTCCCGGGGACGCATGTGGTCCCGCAACCGGTGTACGAATCAGCACCTGGAATCGTTCCAGGCCAGAGCATCGTTCCCACACCAGCCCGCCAGTAAGGCATTTTCGATCCAGAAAAAGGTAGCGGAAGGGCGCGAGCCCTCCGATGCGGATACGGAATAGGTAGCGGAATGGCGCGAGCCCTCCGGTGCGGCGCCAACCAATGGCCATTTCGACATGGCGTCCGCAAGTTGCACGGGCTCTTTCAAGTACACTGCACCCCAACCCGAATCGTGCGGCCCGCGCCGCTAAAGATGTGCGGATTGCGGTATTAAACGCGCGGGTCGCCGTAACGCATGGTTTCGCGCGGGTTGCCGTAACGCCGGGCACGCACAAAACGTGATCGACAACAGGCCGTGGTGAACGACGAACGAAGCTGTAGGCACCCAAAGGGATCCGTGCCCTTTGTTACGGCCTACGCCACTCACAGGCTTCGCGGCCATTGTGATTGTGTCTTGCCGGGACCGGGCAGCTCGCGCTGCTCCGCTACCGGTGCGAGGGTGCGAGGGAGGTCAGGTTTCGGTTTCTGGTTCGCTTTCTTCTTCCAGTTTCCGGCGGGGGAACATTTCGATTTGCTCCACGAGGCGGTCGAGGTCCAGCGGGGGCGGGTTGGCGAGCAGGGTTTCGCTGATCGCCTGAGTGGGAAACCGCTGCATGATCTGCTGATTTTCAACTTCGTCCGTCATTGCGGCCAGCCAGCCGGGCAGATCGACGCCGACGCCTGGCGAAGTCTCCATAAACACCCGGCATTCCATCTGCAGCATTTCAAAGGCCGCCAGCGATTCGCCTTCGCCCGGCGTCTGCATGGCTTTGCCGATCAGCGTGACCAGCCGGTCGATTTGCATCGGCTGTACGAAACGGCCTTCCAGGTGCTGTCCGATCGACGCCATGTGGACGGAATATTTTTCGCGCAGTTTGGCCAGCCGCGCCAGAAACTTGTCGGTTTCCGGACCGACGCGGTCGTTCAGCGAACGGCGCCAGTCGCGGGCGACGGTGTTTTCGTCGTTGCGGACCAGCATCTGATGGGCCCAGACGACCGGTTTGAAATACCATCCGACCCGGTCGTAACGCCGTTCCAGTCGCAGGAAATCCAGCAGCACATACAGCAGGCTGCCCTGGTCGGACTGGGTCGTCGTGGCGTTGTAGTCGCGGTAGCGGTTGTAATTTTCGATGACGGCTTCCAGAACGAGCGTCAGGTAGTAAACCGCCTGGCGAAAGGGGATGGCATCGCCGATGTCGCGCAACAAACGGATATCGTCGGCGTTTTCCGCGCCCTGCATGCGATACAGCCACTGGTCGACACCCTGATGGAGAATCGCCCGGACGTTGGACAGGTTGAGAAATTCCTGGGTGAACAATTCGTCGCCGTAGGTCCGGATAAAACCGGTCAGGGCCTGCCACTGGGCCGGATCGGCGACGCGTTCCAGCACGCTCAAACGCAACGTGCGGCTGTGTTCCAGCCAGAGGATCAGCATCGACTCGGTCAGGTTTTCGAGGCAGCCGAACAGCCGGCGGTCGCGTTTGGTTTGCCGCGCGGTCATTTTCCGGCCGGATTTCTGCGGCCGCGAGGCGCGAATCAGGGCCTCGACCATGGCACAGTAGGCGACCCGGAAGATCTCGTCGAACTCGGTCACGGCGCCCTGGTCGACGGGTGTATTCCGCTCCATGGTCATCGCGGTTTCGGTCAGTTCAAAGGTTTCGACGAACAATCCGAGGCCCGGCAGGCTGGCCAGCAATTCGCGAATCGCGGACTGGGTAGAGCGAAACCGGACGATGTCACCGGGATGTCCGCCGCGGGCCAGCGGAACATACAGCAGCGTTTGCTGGCGCAGCGCTTCGTTCAGGGCGGGGAACAGGTCGACGATCCGCCGGGCATTGCGCAGCAGGACTGCGGCGTAAACCGAAATGACCGGTTGCCACTGTTTCAGCCGCGGGTCGACAAGATCGATTGGCTGGCGGTCGAGCAGGACGTTGATGGCGAGGATCGCGGCCGCCAGCATCCGAATCGAATTTTCGACTTCGACGTTGGCGCCCATGATCTGTTGCACGAGCGATTCCTTCATCAGCCGCTGGCGGTCGTAATGCAGCATGGCTTCGGCGTCGACACCGCCGGCGGTCAGCGAATAGAGGTGGACTGAATCGAGCAACTGCATCAGTTTGTTGCGGTTGATCAGGGCCTGGTCCATCCACGCGGAGTAGAGTTCGCGACGTTTTTCGATGACGGGGCGCAGTCCGTTGTCCGCTTCGGCGATCGACAGCGAAAGACTCTGGGGCAGCTGGAAAGTCGCCGCGATGCGCCAGTACCCGGCCAGCGAGACGAGAAAATCGAGGCGGTCGTTGATCCGCAGGACCTCTGCTTCCAGATCCGAATCGTCGATTTCGCCGCCGTCGTGAATGTTGCCTTCGATCCCGTCGTCGGTCTGGTCGCTGTAGCTCATTTCGTCGTAGGCCGCGCCCAGAACGCTGTCGGAGGAGTCTTCGCCTTCGTCGAAAACCAGTTCCTCGGAGCTGCCCGGTTCGTCCCACTCCTCGCCGTCTTCCCCGTCGTCATCCAGTTCTTCGGGCAGCATGTACTCGGGCTGGAATTCGGGAATTTCCCAGTACTCGTCGGCGTTGGCTTCGAGGTAGTCGTGCAGTTTGCCGATCCGGGTCCACGTTTCGCCGCTGACGGTGGTGTCTTCGCTCGCTGCCATCTCACTTTGCAGCGCCAGCCACTGCCACAACAGATCGTGAAAGGCGTGATCGCCGGCATCCAGTTCGATCTGGCTGGACTGGGAAATCCAGTGGATCAGCAGGGCCCGCGACGTCTTGAAATCCTTGCGTTCCAGCAGCGCCGCGATGACCAGCGCGTAGGCGCTGGGCGATTCGAACAGGCGGGCGTGCTGGGCCCAGAACTCGATGTCACCCGTCGCCGCTCCGCCGCGATGCCACAGATTGAGCGCTTCCGCCACGATCCGCGACGCCTCGTAGACGTCTTCCGGATCGACGCTGTCCATCGACATCACCTGATGCGGAGCGTACCGGCGCCACCAGTCGGCGATCTCGCGAAACTGCTGTTGCACCTGGCCCGCGAGGTCCTTGCGGTCGGCCGCAGCCGAATCGGCCCAGAGTTGGGCGCACAGCTGAAAAACCTGGTTCATCAATTCGACCAGGTCGTCCACCCGGTGGTCGCGGACCGTGTTCTCTGTCGCCGGGAACAAACTGAAGTTCCCGTCAAAGCCGAGCATCGACCAGGGGTCCGGCAGGGCTCCGCATTCGATCCCGCGCCGAATCAGTGCAAACAGGCGCGGCACGATGGCCACCGCCGTTTCCAGCTGCTGGCTGCGGAGTGAAACCGATGCCGAGCTGAGCAGACAGTCCAGTTGCGTGTTGATCCGCGTCGAGGCGACCTGCACCACGTCGGCCTGTTGCAGCGCGGCCTGTTCGTAACCCATGCGGGCAAAGACCGCGGCGAGGCGGCTGTGGACCAGTTGCCGGTCGCGATGCACGCTCAGTTTGTGGT
>JBGSVU010000236.1:0-4449 GCA_041752775.1 Pirellulaceae bacterium
ATCACAATCATTCCGTCGGGTGTGACGCGCGGGGTGATCTCGAGGATTACGCCAATTTCAGTCGGGTTGACACTGTTCTGAATCAATCCATTGCCCGTGATTGTGGAGTTGCCAATGATCTGGACAGTGGCCCCGACCTGAATCCGTCCCAGCAGGTTTTCTGTGGACATGATAAACGGCGAGCTGAGAATTCGTCCGCAGTTTTTGTCCTTGAGTGCCCGCAGCAACAGGTTTATCGACTCGTTACCGGCCGACAGGACCAGCCCACCATAGCCGAGTGACTGGTTGGTTCTGCCGGTGCCCAGATTGGAAAGTGCCTGGCCGGCAAGGTCCTCACGCGTGGCCAGTGAGGCTGCTGTCGTGCTGTTGCCAATCCCTGCCTGGTTGAAGGGAAAACCGATGGTTCCCAGTCCCCGATCAAACAGCAGCGAATCCTGCAGCCCGATATCGACGCCGAACTCCTCCAGCATCGTCAGGTTGACTTCGGCGATCAGCACCTTGATTTTGACCATCGTGGGCCGGCGGTCCAGCGCGGAAATAATCTGCATGATTTCGTCGAGGTATTCTGGCCTCGCGTTGACGATCAGCGAATTGCTGACCACTTCGGGGGTCACGATGATTTCGCGGCGACTGATGGTGTAGTCATTCGCCGAGGTTGGATCGACCGCAGTGATCAGGTCGGCCCGTGACGTCAGGAAGGCATTGACGGCGTCGGCCAAATCCGGCGCCGGCAGGTTGGCCACACGGTAAACGACAACTTTTCGCCCGATGGTTTCTTCCTGGTCCAGACGGGTCAGCAGATCTTCGATCACCTGCAAATCGCCAACCGGGCCGGAAACGATAATCGTGTTGGTGCGTTGATCGACGGAAAACTTCAGGTTGGCCAGAGTGGCTCCGGCCGTAAAACTGCTGGTCGCCAGAGGCAGCGTGCCAAGCTGGGCACCTGTTCCGCCCAGAGCGCCACCGCCGAAACCGCCAGCCTGGCCGCCGGTTTGTGCTGCGAACAAAGTCTGCAACATGGTGAACAGGGACTGGGCGTCGCCGTTAATAATCTGGAAGACCTTGATTTGGGTTTCCGTCTGTGGCACCTGGTCGATCTGGTCGATCAGCGCGGCGATCAGGTCCATGCTTTCTGGAGGTGCCGTAACAATCAGCTGGTTGCTGGTGGCGTCGGCGTTGATGCGTACATCAAACAGGATTCCCGACCGGGTTTCCGTGCCGTCGGCTCCGATCGTCACCAGACTCAGTCCGGCACTGCCGTATTGCGACAGACCCGGCGTGCTGCCCTGGCCGGCTCCACCAAAAGCTCCACCTGCCTGGTTGTTGAGCGTGTTGGCCTGGGGGTTTGGATTGTAACCCTGCGGAGCGCCTGTCATGCCACCGTTGATGGATTGTTGCAGCACGACGCCAACGTTGCTGGCGAGGGTGTTTTTCAGGGTAAAGATCCGCACCGCCCGCATCGTCGCCGTGTCGGCAACATCAAGGGCTTCCAGCAGAGCATCGATCTGTTGCAGGTAGGTGGCCGAGGCCTTGACCACCAGGGTGTTGCTGCGGTAGTCGGAAATGGTCACGATCGGCGCGGGCTCTGGCGGAGTCGCCAGGCCCTGGGTTGCGGACTGACCAAAGTACTCGTCGATTCGTTGTTTGGCGTCGCGCGCGGCAATGTGTTTCAGACTGTACGTTTTGAAATTGGGAGTCTGCGGCAACCCGTCGGGAGCCCGGTCGTATTCGGCAATGATCTTTTTGAGCGTCGCCAGCGATTCCGGGCTGCCCGAGATCAGCAATGCCCTCGATCCGGGAACCGGCATGACACTGACTACGCCCTGATTGGTGGCATAAACGTCGTCATAAACCTGCTTTACCGCGGTGGAAAGAGAAGTGGGATCGCCGTTGACCAGCGGAACCGTTGCGAGTTGGGGCTCGTTGCGCTGGGCCGTTGCGATCAGGTCCTCAATGTATTTTTTGACGCGATCGACTTCCTCCTGGTTGTCGCCCTTGACGATGTAAACATTCAGGGCTTCGACGTACTCGACCGTGACGTCTCCGATTACGGTGGCCCCTTCCTGCTGCGACATGCTGATGACGGGTTCGTTTGGATTGCCCTGGATTTCGGCCTGGAACTGTCCGCCGGGTTGCTGTTGCGTTGGCGATGCCTGTGAGTTGCCAGCGGGTAACTGTTCGTCCTGGGTTCGCGGCATCAGGGGATTGCGGCCACGCACTCCTGCCGGTGCGATTTTGGCGATGACCGTGCTGGCGAACTCGGGCGTCATCTTTCCCAGTGTCAGCATTTGAACCGTGCCGCCCCGAACCTGGGCGTCGTACTGGTCGATCAGACCCATGCATTTTTTCCACCCGTCGGCCAGATCGGGCGACCCGTACAGGGCGACCTGTCCGGACTGGCGATCAACGACGAGGTCAACGGATTTTTCGCGGATGGGCAACACGAATCGCGAGATTCTGCCGTCGGCGGAAGTCTGTTGCGGAGGTTGGCCCAGCCAGTTTTTCTGCAGTTTGGATTCAAATTCCCGCCAGGTTGAGAGCTGCAGCTGGTAAATTGACGAGTATTGGGGTTCGGAAAACGACGTCTGCTGGACCACGCCCGTCGCCCCCTCGGGCAGTTGCTGTGAATTGGGAAAACTGGCGCTCCCGGTTGATGGGATGGTCGTGGGCGTGACCACAGCGCTCTGCTTGTCACCCGGAGTCATTTCGGGCAACCCCTGGAACTGGCGCTGCTGGGAATGGGCAGGGTTGATGGCTGTGAGGACAACAGCCGTGAATCCAAGGACCAAAAAGGTGGATGTTCGCGCGGTCAACGTGAAACGAGTCATCGTTTTCTTTCCAGCTGAATATCAAAACGGATCTTGGGAGCAGATTCCATTCCCGGATAGTCGCGGCGGAGGTTTCAGTTCCGACATGCGCGCATCCTCCTTCCGGGAGTGCTGCCTGTTTGCTTATTCGGCAGAGTTCACCTTGCCGGAATAACAAAAAATGTCGGCAAAACCGGAACATCCGGAAAAGTCGCTGGCCAGCATCCGGATGGCATCATGGTTTTGCCAGCGTGGGAATGCTCGCCATTCCGGAAAAACCGCAAATTCAACAAATTGTGAAACGTTTTGAGAAATGGCCCGGGAATTCACATGACAGCGTCAGGAGTGCCAGCATTTCTTGCCGATGCTGCCAGTAACGTTTTCCTGCTGCCTGGGGAAACACAAACTTGAGTCCTTCGGCCCCCCCTATTGCCCCGAAGCCTCTGCCTGGAAAAAACTCCGTCCGCCTGGCGTGTTCCGCGCGCCGACGGCGGGATCGCGCAGATTCGGTATTGCCAGACGGGTTGGGCTGTAATGGCCAGACATGGAAGGTAATTGCATGATGAAGAGTGCCGTTTCGATTCGCGTTTCCCGTTTCCTGTTGCTGACTCTGGGGACGGCAATGCTGCTGTCCTGCAATCCGGCCGCCGCTGACATGGCTGGTTTCGGTGGCGGCGGTACCATTCCCGACAACAACGCATTGGGTTTCGCTTCCACGATCACATTTCTGGACAACGAAGAGATCACCGATCTCAGCGTCGCCATTGATTTTGGAACACTCATCAGCGGGTCGATGGGCCATTCTTTCGTCGGCGACCTGATGGTGACGTTGACCGGCCCGGGCGGAACCATCACGCTATTCGACCGCCCCGGCGTGCCGGCTTCGACTTTTGGGGACAGCAGTAACCTGACCGGGACCTACACCTGGGCCGACGGAGGTGCGAACTTCACCACAGCGGCATTTGCTGTCAACAACAACACGAGTGTGGCCAACGCGACCTATTCCGCCCAGAGTGCCAACGATACCTTCCTGTCGCTGGCCCTGTTGTTTGGTGGCACCGGAACAGCGGGAGACTGGACGTTGCGAATCGCCGACCGCGCCACAGGAGATGTCGGAGGATTTTCCGGATGGAGTCTGAACATTGTCAGCACGCCGATTGCGATCCCGGAACCGTCGGCGTCGGTGACACTCGCTGCCAGTCTGCTGGTTGCAGGATGGTGGACCAATCGCAGCCGAAAAATGAAATTGAGGCGTGAGCGGCGCCGGTTCAATCGCAAGTTTTATTGAACGAACTGCCGGAAACCGCCTCCGGTGGGTCAGGCGAAACCTGGGAGCCAGGGGACGAGCGAGGCACCGGGGCGAATCCACAATGGATTTGCGCCCGGTTCGCGCCTCAGCGGGATTTCGCCACCAGTTGCTCGGCGTCGAGGGTACGTGTCCAGCGGCGCCAGTCATTGCGAACTGACCGGTTGTTGCCATTCAGTATTTCGACATTCGCAAGGTCGCTGCTTTTCGCTTCGGGAAACCCGGCGAAAATCGCCGCCGCGATTTCTTCTTCCGCGGCCACTCCCAGATGATTTCGGACGGCAACCGAGGCCAGCAAACCGCCGCTGGCCCAGTATCCCGGCAATCCCAGAGACT
>JBGSVU010000237.1:0-22252 GCA_041752775.1 Pirellulaceae bacterium
CCCGGATTCGGTTGTTCATCAAAAAAGAATCCGCAAGATCCTGATCCTGAAAATATGTTCAGTGCCCAAAGTCCGGAAACTGACCCGCATTCGTGTCGGGTGGATGAACAACCTGTTCGGACCGTTATTGACACTGCTGAGTGTGCGCGGTGCCAGCCAGGCGGAACGGGTCGAGAATGAGCTGGCCGATTTCCGGGCCTTGTGTGCCGGAATGGCGGACCCCTGTATCAAACTGGAGACCGCCAGTTTTGAACACTCTGGGACTGGGCCGTTGTCGTGGGAACTGAAACCGGATGACATCAGGGAACTGGAGAGTCACTGGCAGCAGTATCAGAGGGTGATTGACCGCACGGTGGCGCGGGCCGCGAGAGACGGATTCGACCAGACGCTGGGGCATGCGGTTGATCCCGGCGACAATTCGCCCGAAGCGAACATCGGACGAATCATGCAGTTTTTCCGGTTGAACGATCCTGGCGCCGGGCGGGATACGGCGGCGGAGGGGCCTACGGGTTGAATCCGGAAGTTGGTTCGGTGTCCGGCAGATCGACAATTGTCCGCGAGTTGCCAGCTCCTGTACTGATATCCTCTGGTGTGGTCGTCGGCGGAAGGGGCTCGACGCACTGCTGGCTGGACGGCGGGTTGACCCGGCGGATGAGCAACAACGGTATCTGGTTTCCCGTTTCGACGGGTCCGGAAATCATCCGCAGATTTCCATTTCCGTCGGGTTCGGTGAAGACAACGAACGTTTTGACCAGGACTTCAAGGGTTTCCAGATTGCCGGTTTTGTCGGGAGGGAGATAGTCGCGAATCGGCTGTTTCAGCGATTCGACCAGTGCCGAGGCCTGAATCTCAAAGCTGGACTGGTTCAGGACGTCGAGAGCAGCGACATTGCCAATCCAGAAAGTCCCGCCGACGGGCTGGCCGTTGACTGAAAACTGCCCCACAATTCCGGCTGGTCCGACCACATTCAGACTGTTTGCCGGGGCAAGATGCAGTTCCGGCCAGGCCAGTCGGTATCTGAAATCAGGCGGCAGGTTGCCCAACCCGATGCAGCTGCGCTGGATATGCGTAGTGGTCTGTCCATCCCGGACTGGAACGGGTTGGTAGGACGTCACCACAGGCAGAACCGGCGGCTGGACCCAGTTGAACGGAGAGCTGGCCAGACGGGATTCGATCGCTTCGATCCTTTTCTGGGTGGCAGCGAGCTGTTCATCCCTCTCGGGTTCTTTTGTTTTCCGGACTGCGGGGACATGCAGATGTCCGGTCACGCCATACGGCGTCGAGGCGTGAATATCGACAAAAGCAAAATCGTCCAGTTCCACCGTCCCGACACAGACCGGGATCGTGACCTGCAGTACTTCCCGGCTGATCATTTGCACATGTTCGGCAGGAATTTCCACGCCGCCGGCGATGATCCGTGTTTCGTGAACGCTGAAATTGCCTCCAACCAGAAAGAGCGTGGTGCCACTGGCGTGAGGGGTTGCCGCCGAACGGGACTGACCCGTGCCCGGCGTGCAGTTTTTGGCCCAACATCCCTCGACCGGGCCAACCACAATGCCTGGTGCGCCATACCAGCCCACCAGTTCTGGCGCGAGGTCCGTCACCCCGTTGCTGAACAATTCAAAACCACCCAACGTGTTTTCGTACGGAATCTGGACCCGCATCGATTGCAGGGGCAGCTGGCGTTCCAGTTGCGTGACTCGGTTCAGCAACCGGTCGGTTTCTCCATCACGATAGAGGTGGGCACACTGGACACACTGCAGGGCGCAATCCTGCATCTGTTTGACACTGCGGCTCAGTTTCAGCGCTGCATGTGTCGTCAGTTCCGTGCTGCGCGGATTGTCCAGCCGGAACCACCCGGTGGAGACATCGAAATCACAGTAGGGCACAAAGGAAGGCATCAACACGATGGCCGTGCATTCACGCATACCCGGTTCGATGGCAGCATCCCGCAGGTTGGCGTCGGCACTGCGCCCGACCAGCGTTTCGCCCAATGCGGCGATGTTCCCCCGGCCCGGATGTGTCTGGACACGGGGCCGGAAGATCCAGCCAAACGTGTCACTTCCGTGAGAAAATCCGCTGATCGTCCGGTTCAGTCCGACGGTGCTGATTTCTTCCTGGTATTGCCGGACGAACTGACTGGCCTGGGCGATGCCCAGCCGCCCGCTGCTGAGCCCCAGTGCGGCCGCGATCGCCAGTTCGCGACTGAGCACCGAGGACTCGCTGACGTTCTGGTCTTCGGTTACCGGATCGACCTGAAAAACATGAATCGGCCAGCGACAGCGGACGTATTCCTGGAACTGTTGTGTCGCAGCTGCGAATTCGCTGTCCGCCTGTTCCGCCAGGTGGCTTTCCGGCATCGGCAGATAGTAGGCCTGTTTGATGTTGGGGTGACATCCGCAATCGCCCCGCGTGACGGCGATGTCATGGACATCCTTGTTCAGCTGGTCATTCAGCAGGGCCATTTCAACGACCACCGGCCAGGCCAGGCTGCGCATGATGGAAGCGGTGGGTTCCGGTTGATCATAGGCCATTCTGGTGACGTGGAAATGGCTGCGGAAGTTGTTGCGAACGAGGTCGATGTTGGCCAGATGCGCCAGACGGATTTCTTCGGCCAGTCCGTTGGGAGTCAGACCGGGCTCAATCATGCTGCGCAATATTTCGCGATTGTCGGTTTGCGCCAGCATCCGGTAGGCGCCTTCGAGACTGGCCTGCAGGTATTGCCGCACGTCTGCAAGGTGAATGGGTGGTGTATTTGGGGCTTCATTCCAGGCGACCATTTGCCCCCGGTAGGAGTCCCGGAACCCGAGGGCAATTTCGACCAGTTCCACCCTTCCGACCACCCCTTCCAGCATCACCTGGGGAATCGGCATGGTCGAGCGTCGGCGGCGGGAGACCGGGTTGACCTGAACTTTGTCGAATGTATAGAAGTCGAACAGGTCTTTGAACAGATCTCCGACATTGGCCGCTTCTTTAAGTATCGATAACTCAAGGGTCGAGTCCCGATTTTCAGGTGCATCCCGCTGCAGCATGATCGCCAGCGAATTCCGACTTGCCAGCCGGCCTTTTGACTCCCGGAAGTTCCATTCATCCCGGTAAATCTCGCTGAATGTCGATCGGATGTCACCATTTTTATCGGCAATTCTGGCTGGTACTTTTTGCAGCGTAGTGCTCTGGTTTTTCGCATCTTCGCTGAAGTTGGCAATCCGGATCATCTCATCATCGGTCAGATCAGCAATAATCGCCCGGCATTCCGGAGTTGGACAATTGGGATCACACTGAATCAGAACATAGAACTTGAATCGCGCGACTGTTTCCCGAATATTGTTTTGGGCGGCCTGTGACTTTCGTCTGGCTTCCGCCTTTTGAGAGGTTGCTTCCAGTATCTCCAGGGCATGGCAGGCCGTTTCACCCATTCTCGAAAGTTGCTGCAGATTCGCCCGGGTGGATCGCTGTTGAAAAACATTGTCCAGAATTGTCGCCACGTCGATTCTTTCTGACATTTTGGCCAGCTCGACCTGGACTTCGATGCGTTTGATGATTTCGTTGTATTCCAGGTCAAATTCCTGAACCTTTCTGGAGTAGGCAAGTTCTGGTGACTCGGCCAGTTTCAGGACTGGCAGGGCCAACTGGTCGACGATGTCGTTGATGACCATGCTGCGAAACGTTTCCGGCAACAGGGTATCACTCAGGTGCGGCCGCGCGGTGATCGTCACTTCGGCGGCATAGCCCCGCCGCGTTTCCCGGCCTGGAGAAACGGAAACCGGGATGCGAACGAGGTTCAATGAATATCCAGGAGCATCCGAGGTGTCGTCGCCTGCGTTGATCCGCCGCAGCTGTTGCAAATGATGGAGATAGCGCGAACGCTGGTTGAGTTCTTCGGTGACTTCCAGGTTGTCGAGGGCAGTGGATTTCAGTCTGTCGCTGCCACCCAAACCGGTGATGGACAGGGACTGGGATATATCTTTGGGTGCTGATGCTTCAAAGAGACTGGTCGCAGTTTCTCCTTCTGCGCCGGCTTCTTTCGACGCGGCCGCATTCTGGATGACCGTGGTCGACGAAGCAGGTGCCCGAAGCGCACCTTCGAGGTTGAAAGCGGCCGACAAAAAGGCGGAATCTGAGCGAAGAATACTTGCGTTGTCGCGCAGTTGGAAGGCGCCCATTCGGCTGGCCATTTGCTGTTCGTATTCACCGCGGAACTTCGTCAGCCGCGATTCGCCCCAGACGTCGGGCTGTTTCACGGCGACGCTGCCGAATTTGTCGATGTGGGCTTCCAGCCAGTCGATTTCCCGGGCCAGTTTTTCGATTTCCGTGTCGGCGTCGGCCCGGGGACTCTGGCGGACAATGGCGTCGCGGCCCAGCTCCCGCGCTCCGGCCTTCAGCCGATTCAGCAGCTGTTGCGCAGGCAATGGTGACGGGAACTGCGAAAAGGCCAGGAACAGCAATCCCAGCCCGGACAGAAATCGGGCATTCATGGTGGTATCCAGGAAAGATGAATCGTTGTGGGAGTGCAGGAAATATCGACACAACCGGTTGCCCCCGTTGCGACGAATTCAGCGAAAAAGCCGGTAGAAATCGCGGATGCAGGCCGGTTTTTGCCAACCTGTGCCGTTTACTCCGGTTATTGCGAAATTCCGGATTTGCCTTTCAGCGAAACCGTCATCGCGGGGGGCGCGGGTCTGGCCGCTTTTTTTGAATGGGCAGTTTTCTGTCCGGCAGCGCGGCAGATTCTCTCCAGGTCAGCGCAGGAGTTGGCGACTCTTGTTCGGCGCTGCAGATGGAGATCTGGCAGATTCCACCGGGACCGGGGATTCGGCAACAGCCTGAACTTTGGGGATGACCGGCCGCCTGCCGGTCATTCCTGTTTTGAATCGTCGTCAGAACTCTCACCCGCTTCGAACGCGAGCACGTCCCGGATCTTGTCGAGAGCGTGCTGGTGAAAATTTGCCAATTCCACGTTTTCCGGAAACAACTCCCTCCCTTCGCGCCCAAGTTGCTCCAGCCGCAACCAGTCCTGTTGCCGTTGGGCCGTAATCATCAAATGCCAGAAGGCATCAAAGTCTTTTCGGCCAGTCCGCTGGACCCAGTACTCCGACCAGCGACTGGCCTGGTCGATCGCACCGGCTTCCAGCAGAGTGATCACGTAGGCGCGAACATGCGGGAGAGAAACCGATTCCGATGTCTCAATGTGGGAAACTGCATCCACAAAGGTTTCGCGATTCAGTTCTACATCCCTGTTTGCATACTGCGCCAGCAGCATCGAGGCGAGATAGATTCCTTTCCAGACATCCTGGCGGTCGTAGTCCAGCAGAAACCGCCGGTCCAGGCACTTTCGATAATTGTCCCGCATGTTTTCCAGCCCGGAAATCTGACTGTCGTCAAGATTCCGGAAATCGCCGCTGAGGATTCCGAGGTTGCTGAACTCGACATAACTTCGCAGCAGCAACAGGGTTCCTTCGGCATGAACGTCCGCCAGTTCCTCCAGCATCAGTGCCAGCTGGCGGCTTTCGTTCGTCGCGGTTTCCATGGATTCCGTCGGTGAAAATTCCGCGAGTTGCGCGAGCAGGTGGCCAAACCGGCGTGCGATGCGGGGAGGAAAGACCCATCCGCGGGCGGCGAAGAGTGGCACGATTTCCCCGTTCAACCGGTTGCCCGTGTCGGTCAGCCGGGTGGGATCAAAATTGTCGGCATCGGGAAAAACCTGCAGTATCAGCGGAATGTCGTGCACAAATTTCAGCGCGGAGTTCCATTTTCCGGTTTCTTCCCGCGGCAGCCCTGTTTTTCGCAGCCGCGCCCTGGCATCCCCCAGTTTGCCCTGCAGCGCCAGTATCAGCGACTGGAACAAACTGAAATCCGGGTCCTCCGGAAACATCTGCGAGGCCACCCCCGATTCATCTGCAGCTTCCTCCAGCCGGGCCAGTGAAATCAGCAGCAATACCAGTTCGCGCCGGGCCCGATGATGAAACGGATCGCTCAGCAATGCAGCCCGGAAACTCTCTGCAGCAGCTTCCGAATTGTTTGCTAGCATGCCCTGCGCATAAAGTTCCTCTGCCGCTGGCAGGCCGGCCTGAATCGCCCGTTCAAAAAGTGCTTCGCACCGGCCATCGGTGGGGTCGGATTCCAGCTGCAATTCGGCTTGCCAGTACAAAAAAACCGGATCGCTGGCCGAAGCGGGCATCGAATCTGCAATGTCGGCAAACGCCTCGCGGGCCAAATTGATTTTCCGCATGGAAACCAGCGTCGACAGGCGTTGCCAGACGAGGGAATCGCGGTTCGCAACGTTGTGCTCTTCCAGAGCCTGATCGAAATGTTCCAGAGCCGAACTCCACCGGCCGCGCTGCATCGCCAGTTGTCCGGCACTGGCTGCGGTCTGTGACAACAGCGATTGCGTCTCTGCCCGGGCCTGATTGGCCGCGTTCTCGGCAGCCACTGCCCGGTCACGCTGATGGCGGACCGAGTTCAGCTGGGACAGGGCTCCTCCCAGCGCCGCCAGAATCAGTACAAGCGTGGCAAGGACCGCGGCCGCGACGGGGCGACGGCGAATCCATTTCGATGTCCGGCCAGCAAAACCGGTTCTGCGGGCCAGAATCGGCATTCCATCGAGGTAACGCTGCAAATCGTCGGCCAACAACCCGCCAGTGGCATAGCGGGCAGCGGGTTCCTTTTCCATGCACTTGATGACAATCGTCTCGAGATCGTGATCGACTCCCCTGACCACCCGCCCCGGCGGAACGGGATCCCGATGAATGGCCTGGGAAATGATCTCGGTCGTGGTACCCCGAAAGGGCAGTTGCCCGCACACCATGCGGTAGAGCAGGACTCCCAGACTGTAAATGTCGCTCCGTCCGTCGGCCATGAAGCTGCGGCCCTCGGCCTGTTCGGGCGGCATATACGCCGGCGTACCGATCACGTCGCCCGCCATCGTCAGCTGGGTTTGTTCGTCATGAAAATGGGCCAGTCCAAAATCGAGCAACATCGGCCGCCCGGATTCCATCATGACATTGGCTGGTTTGATATCGCGGTGAACGATCCCCAGCTGATGCGCGTGATCCAGCGACAGGGCGAGGTCCCTCGCGATCTCTGCGGCCCGACGGGGCGAGACGGATGCCTCCGAGAGCTGCTGGTCGAGAGATTGACCGGGGACCAGTCGGCTGACGATGTAGTCGCATCCGTTCCAGTTCCCCACACCGTAGACCGGTACGATGCCGGGGTGGTCCAGTACGGCCACCGTGTGGGCCTCCCGCAACAGTCGCTGTCGCAAGGCACTTTTTTCCTGCGGCTGGGGGCTGAGGAACTTGAGTGCCACGTTTCGGCGAAGCGCTGTGTCTCTGGCTTCGTAAACATGCGAGAACGCGCCGCTGCCCGCTGGACGGACAATTTCGTAATGGTCAATCCGGGTGCCGGCCGGGAATCCGGTTGGCAGGCAGGTGGCTCCCCCAGTTTCTGTCGCGGCGGCGTTACCGCCGTTGAAAGTTGACGGCCGGGGTTTGGGAATTTTCGAAACCTCTTCAAAATACCTGACAAAATCCTGTTGCGACCCGGCTTCCGGAAACGCATCCGGGAAGGCCTGAAAATAGTCTGCTGCGTCGACGTTCTGGCCGCTACGAACGCGATGTTCCAGGTCGACCCGACAAAGTTCGCCAACGGTACCAGGGGGTGGGTGTCTGCCGAGCCCTGCGAGAAATTCAGGCAGCCCGGGCCTGTTGTCCTGACGCCAAAGCGATTCATATTGCAGGATGATCTGTTCCTGTTCCCACTGCGACTCCCGATTCATGTTCCCTCCTGGTCCTCTGCAAGCATTTCGCTGGCGATTTCACGAACGGTCTTCAGAGCGCGGTTGACGGTTCGCATCGAGACCTGCAGGCGGTCGGCGATTTCCGGAATGGAATGGTTTTCCAGCCGGAGTTCGAGAATCTTCTGGTGGGTTTCCGGCAACTGTCCCATGATGCCGGCCAACAACTCCATCATCACGGCGACCATCGACGGCGTTGGCTCGGGATCAAAAGTCTGTTCTTCGACGGAACGGGGCGCTTCGGCACCGGGCAATTCGCGATGAAAATCCCGCTGTTGTTGCGAATGGTGGCGAATGGTCAGCAACAGTTTTTTCCAGGTCATGGCGGCCAGCAGGCGCCAGACATCCGCAGCGTCCGAAAACCGGAAATTTCCATCCTGGTGCCGGGCAAAAAAACTGCGAAACACTGACTGCACGACATCCTCGGCATCGACACGCCGTTTCAGTGGTTCCGGCAGTCGCCGTTGGGCAAACAGCAGCAGACGTTCCGAAAACCTGTTGACAGCGTCCAGTTCGAATCCGTCCTTTCGTTCGACGATTCTCTCCAGCCAGACTGATTCCGAATTCTGGTCCATTGCTTTTTACTCAATTCCTGTGAGTCGCTCCGCGCCAGCCATTCCCCAGCGACGAGTATATCCCAAATTGGGAATCGTCGGCCCCAAAGTCATTTGCCGACCGTCCTGCGTCATGTCGTCATCGATTGAGCCCCCGAACTGCGGTCGCTACGGGAATTGAGTCAGGAGTATCCGGTCGATTTTCCAGATTTTTTTTCGATTTGCGGACTTTGTGTGGCCTGATTGGGCTCCGAATTGCAATTAACACCTGGAACCGCGGGGCCTGCTGATTTTGACCTGCTGGAATTACTGCCTCGCTGTTCTTCCGGAACGCCGCTTATTGCAAGTCTTCACCATGACGCGAATCGCAGACCTGGTTGCAACCCGCCCTGCATCGTCATCCAGTTCACGAGGTATTAAACATGATCCGACTCATTCATTTTCTGCAACATCATGCATTCCTGGCTGCCCTGACCGTCGTCGCAATGACTGTCTGCCCGGCGGCCGTCCCAGCTGATTTTTCTTACAGTTATGGCCATCCCAGCACGCCGCTCGATGATGGCTATATCGTTTCGACATCCAACGCCAGCCTGTACAGCGAAGGCAATGTCCGGACCTGGACGCCCGACTTCGGTGGAACGACATTTGCCAACACGACTCCCGGCGAAGTGATCTATCATTTCAACTTCGATGGACCTTCGACCGACATGAGTTTGTGGATGAGTATGCCGACCTTTCACTGGAGCTACAGTCAGGGGCACAACTTTCTCTTTGGCTCGACCGATGGATTGAGTTGGGAACCGCTCGCCGAAGTGCAACCGCCGTCGTTTGGTGGAGCCAATAATCTGGGTGCAGTCAATGTGCCTGGTTCGCTGCTGGGCTCGACTGACTTGTGGTTGCGGGTTCTGCTCTATTCCTACGGTCCCAGCGCGCCGTCCGGAGGTGTATGGACGAACACTTCCCAGTTGTCGAGATTTGATGTCAGTTCGCCTGGCACCGTTTTCTCGCTCAATGTCAGCACGGTGCCTGAACCGGGCGTGGCCACCCTTCTTCTCGGACTGGGCCTGAGTCTGACTGTCCGTCGCCGGAGATAAAACCATGAGCGCAACGATTCGGAAAATACCTGGCTCGACGGCTCCCGAAGCATGGTTTTGCAAGGCGGCGGGCGGGACTGTCTGTAATCATCGTGGATTGCCGGCTGGCGGGAGTTTCTCCGCCCTGCACTTGCGGGCTCCCGGATAACCGGCTCAGCAATGTTCAGGTCCCTGATGGCAAACCTGCACGAACTCGCGGCACCAGTTCGCCAGGTCCTGCAACGGAATTTCATCTTCTTCGAAGCGGCCGGACAGGTTTTCCATGCGGCGGACAATTGCCGATCCGACAATCACACCATCGGCAATCCCCCGCAGCTGGGCTGCCTGGGCCGGTTCGCTGATGCCAAATCCTACGCAAACCGGAAGTGAAGTCACTGTTTTCAGCCAGCGCAGACTCCCGGCCAGTTCCGTGGGCAAGGCACGCCGTTCGCCGGTCACTCCGGCAACCGAGACGTAGTAAATGAATCCGCCTGAGACCGCGCAAATCTGTTTCGCGCGTTCGGGGCTGGTGGTCGGAGTGATCAGCTGAATCAGGTCGATCCCGACCGCGCGGGTGGCATTCACCAGAGCCAGCGATTCATGCCAGGGCAGATCCGGGACAATCAGGCCGGCCAGCCCGGCGCCGGCGGCCTGTTGCGAAAATGTCTCGATGCCAATCCGGTAGACAATGGTGTGGCTGACCATTCCGACCAGTGGCATGGCAACCCGGGAAGACACGGATCGCAGCATTGCAAAAATGTCCTGCACCCGAACGCCAGCCCCAAGTGCCCTGTTGTACGACGCCTGAATCACGGGCCCGTCAGCAACCGGATCGCTGAATGGAAATCCGATTTCGCACAAATCACATCCCGCGCTGTCGAGAGTCTCGATCACCGCTGCTGTCGATTCCAGCGACGGGTCACCCGCCGTAACAAAGGGCATGAATGCCCCGCTGGCCGACTGTTTCAGCCGTTCAAACGTTTTATCAATCCGGCTCATCCAATGCCTTTCAGAAAAACAGACGCCGACTCCCGCCAGCCACCACGGGAATTTTTCTTGGCTGCCGGCGCAACAGATGCAACACCGGAGAACCCGTGGCTATCCACCCTGTGCCGTTCTTCCGTCGGCTGTTTCGCCGGAATGCAGTTCTTTCAACCGCTGGATTTCCAGCAAATCCTTGTCGCCACGGCCCGACAAACAGACCATAACGATCTGGTCGGGTTCCATTTTCGCAGCCCGCTCCATCGCAATCGCAATCGCGTGTGAGGTCTCCAGTGCAGGCAATATTCCCTCCGAGCGGGCCATGACATCGAATGCCGCCAGCGCCCGGGTGTCGTCACAGGCCGTATACTCCACCCGTCCCGCCGATTTCCAGTAACTGTGTTCCGGACCCACGCCCGGATAGTCCAGCCCGGCAGAGACCGAGTGGACGTTCGCCGTCTGGCCATCGTCGTCCTGCAGTACGTAACTGAATGTCCCGTGCAGGATTCCCGGGCGGCCAAACGTCAGACTGGACGCATGCTCACCCGGCGAACTGCTACGGCCACCCGCTTCGACTCCCAGCAACCTCACGCCGCTTTCCGCCGCAAACGGATAAAACATTCCCGCCGCGTTGCTCCCGCCACCGACACAGGCCACCACCAGATCCGGCAGTCGTCCCAGTTGCTGCCGCGACTGGTCCATCGTTTCCCGCCCGATCACCGACTGGAAATCGCGCACGATCATCGGAAACGGATGCGGCCCGACAACCGAACCGAGGATGTAATGCGTATCGTTCACGCTGGCCATCCAGTCGCGCATCGCCTGGTTGATGGCGTCCCGCAATGTCCGCGAACCGGTGTCGACCGGACGGACTTCGGCACCCATCATCCGCATGATCCGGACATTGGTCTGTTGCCGCCGGACATCTTCCGAACCCATGTACACCACACAGGGCAAACCGAAATGGGCGCAGGCCGTCGCCGTCGCCACACCGTGCTGCCCGGCACCGGTCTCGGCGATCACGCGCCGTTTGCCCATCCGCAATGTCAGCAATGCCTGGCCAACCGTGTTGTTGATTTTGTGGGCACCGGTGTGATTCAGGTCTTCGCGTTTGAACCAGATCTGGGCACCCCCGCAACGTTCGGTCAGCCGTCTGGCGAAATAAATGGGCGCCGGCCGCCCCACGAAATTTTGCAACAACCCGTCCAGTTCCTTCCGAAACCCGACGTCAGAACTGGCCCGGCGGTATTCCGTTTCCAGTTGTGTCAGCGCCGTCATCAGCGTTTCGGGAACGAATTGTCCTCCGAATTCGCCGAAACGACCGCTTGCATCGGGGTAGTGGGGTAGTGGATTCAGGGCCTGGGATTCATTCATTTGGCTGATTTCGCAGGAAAAAACATGCGGCAGTCTAAACCTGTCGGGCTACTCACCCGGTTTGAACAGAAATTTCACTGCGACGAAACCCAGCAGGACTGCGGCGCCGAGCACAATCGTGACCAGTTCCAGCCTTTTCTCCACAAACGATCGAATGCCTGGCCCAAAAAACCAGACCAGTGTGGCGACCAGAAAAAACCGCGCCCCGCGACCAAGCACCGACGCGACCAGCAGCGTCGAAAGCGAAACGTGACTGGAGAATATCCCGGCAGAAATCGTAAAGACCTTGTACGGGATCGGCGTAAACGCCGCAGTGAAAATCGCCCAGAACGCATTCGCCTGGTAAGCATTTCCAACGTAGTCCACCAGTTCCTGGTCCAGTCCCGGAATCCAGGACATGAACCAGTCGCCGAGGCTGGTCCACAGCGCGTACCCAATGTACCAGCCCAGAATGGCACCCAGCACAGAGGCCACCGTATTGACTGCCGCATAAAAGTACGACCATCTGGGACGGGACACCGACAGGGCCAGCTGCAGGACATCGGGCGGAATCGGAAAAAAAGAACTCTCGGCAAACGAAATCGCAAACAGTGCCGGCGTTCCCCAACGCGTGTCGGCCCACGACAACACCCAGTCGTACATGCGCCGAATGATACCCCGCCGGGGTTGGGAATCGGGGGTCGCGACTTCGTTCATTCAGCAACTTTCAAAACAGTGGAGACCAGCCTGGCGCAGCGCGGGCGGTTGGCCGGTGACAGGCAGGCGAAATATCCGCATCTTCACCGACGGCCCGGGACCGGCCCGTGGAGACCCATCCAGTTTAGATGGGCAGACGAATTCCGTCAGTACGGATTGACAACGAAATGACCGTCGCTGTTACCCGGAACGGGCTGCCGAGCGGGCACGGGGGTGAGCCAGTTCGTAGGCCTGTTTCAGGCTGGCGGTACTGACATGCGTGTAAATCTGGGTCGTGATCAGGCTTTTGTGCCCCAGCAACTCCTGCACGCTGCGGATGTCCGCACCCCGGTCCAGCAGGTGTGTGGCAAAACTGTGTCGCAATGTGTGGGGACTGGTTCGCAAATCCAGCCCCGTCAGTTTCAGGTACTTTTCGAGCATTCGGGCCACGCTGCGTGTCGTCAGTCGCGTGCCGAAGCGATTGGTGAACAGGGGCGACGTCCGGTCTGGCCGGGCACTGTTTTTCAGTACCCGAACGCGCAACCAGCGCTGGACCGCCCGCGCGGCATGGCTGCCCAGCGGCGCCAGCCGTTCCTTTTTCCCTTTGCCCCGGATCCGGACCAGCCCGTCGGGCAGATCCAGGTCGCCATCGTTGATTCCGACCAGTTCGCTGACGCGAAGTCCTGCTGAATAAATGGTCTCGAAAATCGCCCGGTCGCGCATCCCCATCGGGTCGCGGGCCGGCGGCGCCTGAAACAACTGGCCAATTTCTGCTGTCGTCAGGAAATGGGGAAGTTTCCTTTCGCGTCGCGGATTCCGCAACGGCTTGGCCGGGTTGTTGTCGACCATCCCCTCGCGCTGGGCAAACCGGAACAGGCTGCGAAGCGAAGCGAGTTTTCGCGAAATGGAACTTTTTGCATAACCCGATTCATGCAACGCCACCACATAGGCCCGCAAGTCCTGCGGTGTGATCCGTCGCAAATCAGGTGGGCCGCCAAAGTGAAACTCCAGCCACTCCTGCAGGCTGACCAGGTCCTCGGCATACGATTTGATCGTCAGTTCCGAGCTGTTGCGTTCCGCTGCAAGGTACCGCAGAAAACGGTCAACCAGATTGCTGATCATGGCGCGCAAGCCGCAGGGAGGTTGGTAACTGCCGCCGGATTTCAGGGGTGCCAGTCCCACGGGGCCAGGATTTCCAGCCGGAGCCAGACTGCGGGCTGAGCGGACTTGCGGGAGCGTTAGTCGCCCGGATACAAATCCACCGGGGGATCAATCATCGAGGACACGCCGTTGCGGCTGAAGGTGACCGGAGCCGCCTTGGGCCTCGAGCCGGTACGGATCTTCTGGCTGAGCACGGCAGCGTCGTACCACGTAAAGCTGAGGTCAGGATTGGATGCGTAACGACCAAGAGTCCGCAGTGCGTCAGCCCGGGATTCGTCATTGAACAAAAACAAATAGCGTTCCTGTCCTTTGGCCAGCG
This sequence comes from Pirellulaceae bacterium, assembly GCA_041752775.1. Taxonomy (GTDB): domain Bacteria; phylum Planctomycetota; class Planctomycetia; order Pirellulales; family Pirellulaceae; genus BJ22. The sequence continues at coordinate 13,930 of JBGSVU010000237.1, forward strand.
CCAATACGTTCACATCCTGCGACACAGCATCCCCCCGGATTTTATTTCTGGAATCGTCTGACGAAGGAGTGTCGAGAACGACGACACGACAACGATCGACTGGCAAGCGCCAGGCCGACGAGACAGCCCAACAAGAGGGGTTATCGGTAAAACACCCGCGGCTCAACAGGCCAGGCGGAATTTGGCGGGAGTTGCAGGCAAAAACAGTCTGAAAACCTGGAAAAACCGGCATAAAGCCTTTTTTGAGACGTTCTGCACGCATTCACCCGGGTGCCATCATCGCTCCAGGCAACGCAACAGTGCGGCTTCGCCAATCCGGACCACCCGCGTGGTCGCGGTCAATTCGGTGCGCAGGATATTGACTGGCCCTTTTTCGGGAGGCCCGATGCCGTACTTCACGATGAATCCTCCGCACTGGATTCCCTGGGTCGTGACGGTCGGCGGCCAGAAATCTTCGGCTTCACCCGCCAGCGTCCTTGCCAGCAACCGGGTCGCCTTGCCGGAAAAACCACCCATCACCATTTCCAGGCGACCAAGCGATTCGCGGTGAACATAGAACAGGAACGCACAGTCATCCTTGTCCGTCCCGCCTTTGGCCAGTTGCCATTTCCCTTTTTCGTCTTCGTAATAGATGCCCGGCACTTTGGAATCCATGTTTTTGCTCAGCTGGATCCCGCTCATGCAGCTGGCGGGGTGCGGATCGTTGTCGCGATAACGCATAAAAAAGGGAACCAGCCGGTCCTGGGGTGTTGCCACGTCGTCCTGCGACACAAAGGGGTCGCAGTTGAAGGCGTTGGCCATGATGATTTCGGTGACCGGATTGCTCTTGGTGCTGCCCAGCCCAATGATGGCCTTGTCCGATTTCGATTCGTGAAAGGTTTTGTAGGCCTGTTGAGCCTGGTCGACGACTTCCGAATCGGCGGCCTGACCAGGACTCCAGACCAGCAGCTGTTTGAGGTGTTCGGGGTGGGGAACTTCGCTGGAGTCGGTACCCGGAAACACTTCCTTGCGGTGTCGGGCGGATCCACCCAGGGTGGTGACTCCATTCAGCAATTCGCCCAGCAGGACAGAATCCGACGCCACAACGTAGGAGACTTCAGACGAATCGGCTTCCACATCGCGGCGGACGCCCACACAAAGTTCCAGCCGCCGCCGGCGGGCCAGCAGCTCCCAGAAGTTTTCCGGTTCCACGGCAAAGAGGGCTCCGGGCAACTGCGATGCTTCCGCGTGCCCATGTTCGATCAGATAGTCACACAGCCGCGACAGCGCCTTGATCGGAATGTACTTGACTTCGTTCTTCAGCAGGGCCGCGACCTGATGCCGGTCCAGCCCGGTGTATTCGACGATCGCCTTGATGGTCCCTGGCCGCCGCCGGGGGTCGGGAACATGCCCCAGCAATTCCGAAAGCCGAAAACTGTATTGCACGATATCGCCTCCTGAAGAACATTCAAAAAATCCGCATGGGGTGGGCGCAGATCGCACAAGCAAAAACAGGCTGCTGTTTGTCAGCGACCGTTTTTTTGACCCAATACTCCCTTGTATCCTTCAAAGCGTAAACCAGCTAACGCAATATTTCTACCCTTAGCAGGGCTTTTTAGCCATTTTATGTCGTGGATTTTCACAAAAACCGATTCGGCCCTCGCGCGCCCCCACGGGTTGGAACTGAGGGCCGAATCCGGTCACATTGCCACTGACGGGGTGAAGAAACCGGAATGCACAGCCCGAAAACCAGGCGTTGAAGCTTTCGATTGGCTGTCGCCAGCCGGTACAGGCAAGTGTCCCGGGTGCATCAATCGCTCTGGATTTCAACTTTGCCGCCTGCTATTCTCCCGGCGACAGTCAGGCACCGCTGCGGCGACAGGCCTGCCCAGCCCAATGCGCCCGGGGCACGTCAGCGCGAAAAGTGCGGGCCCAGCCATTTTCAACGGAGAACGGATTCCCATGAAAACGCCCATCGCGAAAATGCTTTTCGCTGCCATCGCCGCCACGACTCTGCTGCTGACAGCAATCAACGAGGTTCAGGCACAGAATCGGTTCCTGCCGTTCGCGTCCAGGAACAGTAACCCGGGCAACAACGTCGGGGGGCAGGGAAACGGATCCGTACAGGAACTGAATGAGTCTGCCGGCCCCTGGATGGTCATGTGCGCTTCGTTTATCGGTGAGACGGCCCGGGTCGATGCGGAACGGCTGGCGTCCGAGCTGCAGCAACAGGGCCTGCGGGCCTACACCTACCAGAAAAAATTTGAGCTTCCGGAAACAGTCGACGGAATTTTCTACAGTGAAAACAGGGACGACGTAATGCAGACGGCCGATGGGCAGCTGATTCCCATGAAACAGAAAATGAAAATGGCCCGCGGCAGCGAATTCGAGAATTTTGCGGTGCTGGTAGGCGATTTTCCCGACATCAATGACGCCCGCGCCCAGCAGACTCTCGGCAAGATCAAGAAAATGCAGGTCCGCTCACTGAATTCAACCGCTCACGAAGAACTGACGATGCAAAGCAGCGCCGGTCGGATGCAGGGAGCAAGTGCGACACGTCTGGCGCGCAACCGCGAGGCTTCCAGCGACGGAATCATGGGCGGCGCCTTTCTGATCCCCAATCCGGTTTTGCCCGACGAGTACTTTGCCAGCCAGTCGGTGGATCCGAAGCTGGCCGAACAGAATCGCCAGTACCGTTTCACGTTGCTGGACAACCCCGCGAAATACACCGTTCGCGTAGCCACGTTCAAAGGCGTCTCCACGTTTAACGGCGCCGCGACTTTCAGCTCCAGCACCGGGAATTTTGGATCGGGATCGGCAGGAAGTGTTCCGGATGATGGCAGCAAACTGGTTGAAGCAACCCTGAAAGCCAGTGTTCTCGCAAAAACGCTGCGCGATGACGGCATCGAAGCCTGGGAGTTTCATGACTTCAGCGAAAGCTATGTCTGCATCGGATCGTTCGACTGGGTCTCCCGCACAGATTCCGGCGGCTCCACGACTTACAATCCGGCAGTCGTCAATCTGATTAACGAATACGCTTCGAACCGCACCTCCGGAACGTTTGAAGGCCAGTTGCATCAGCCCCGCAACTACCCGCGACTGACACAGCTTGGCATCGGTTTCGATCTGGAACCGAAGGCCATTCCGGTTCCAAAAGCACCGGCCCGGAGAGGCCTTGGCCGGCGATAGCCCGCATGGCTGACAGGAACTGTAAATCCGGCACGTGAGTGAGGCATGGGGACAGGTCGGCCAGTTCTTTGATACTGGACGAATGGCCGTTCACCCCGTGAACGCCCGCCCCACCGAAAACAGCGAGTCTCTTCCGTGGGACATCTCGCGTTTCAGGACCGCACAGTCAGTCCGGCCCAGTCAGGGCCAGGAGTTGAACTCGCCCAGCGAACTGGCCAGAGAACAACCGAGACAATCCTGAAGCCTGTTCCAGCTTTTCGCCGGACCGAGGGGAAACGCCTGGCTGATTTCCAGTTCAATGCCGGCGTACCGCTGGCCGTCGTACAGCAGCCGCATACCCCGCGTCAGACCATCGGCAATTCCACGGTAGGGATAGTTTTTTCTCAACCGCCATCCTGCCCTTCGGGACGCCGCTCCGGCCGCCAGAAAGTTCCGCTGCCAGGTTTCACACAACCATCGTTCGCCCGCCCGTTGCGGGTCGTACAACAGGCCGACATCGGCGTTGCGAACGGTTTCTCCCAGTACCGGCGTGAAACTGTGCAGTGACAAATGCAGAACCCGGTGGCCCTGTCGCAGCAGAGTTTCGGTGGCATCGACGACCTGCCTGCGATAGGGCATCCAGTAACGTTCGACCAGTTCCTGTTTTTCATCGGGCGGCAACCCCAGCGAAAAATCCGAAAACAGCTTTCGGTGATGCAACGAACGGTTCATTTCAATCAACAGCCGGGAAACTTTGGCAACCACCAGCGGCGCAGAAAACGCTTTCTGGAGTTTCCGGCCCAGTTGCAGCGTGCCGGGATCCCAGCCCCGATGCGTTTTCAGAACGGCCGGGTCGTTGCGGAACAGTCCTTTCCATCGCGACGGAATATGGCTGGTCGCATGTTCGCAGGAAAGGAGCAGCGTCCACGGCCGCGACGGAGTGTTGCCCTTCATTCGTCGATTGCCACGCCTCCCAGCATCCGCCCACTGTTCAGACATTCGCACAGTTCGGCGTAGACCCGCCGCAAGTCCTCGCGATCCGGTTCCGGCCCGGTCCGGTCCACGATTCGTCGCGACAGGTTCCCCTGTTTCAGAATGATTCCGAGCGGGCACTGGGGCTCTGCGAGGTGCCGGATCCGCGGACTGGACGACGCCAGCTGGTCGACAATCTGGTGCCACAACTGGCCGACCGTCAGACTGGAGTCACCGCATCCAAACTGCCGCAGATAGTCGGGCGAATCAATCACGGTCCGGTCGGCATTGCGAATCGAATCGAACAGGATTGTCTGCAACAGGGTCGTGTCGGCCGTTTTCTGGTCGGCCCAGCTGCTCCAGGTCCCGGCCACCAGGGCCCGCAACAGCGCGACAATCAATTCGCATATCGCGATATCCGCCCAGGGGCATTCCTGAACGTCGAGAACCCGGATTTCGATGCTGCCTCGCCTGAACCGGGCAATCGCTCCGCGCGAGTTGAGAAATTCATCCTGCAAGACCCTGTCCGGATCGTGGGGGCTGATATCGGCATAGATTTTCTGAAAAATCTTCTGTTCGTATTCGTCCTGGGTGTAAACCGGTTCGGGCACGATCCCGGCCGTCAACGACGGGATCCGGGCCGAATTGGTCCGGTAGAATTCCATGCGACTGTCGGCGATTCCGGAAACGCGACCAGCATAGACCGGCGAACTGGCGGCGATTGCGGGGAGCAGCGGCAGGACCAGCCGAATTGCGGCGTGCAGGCGCCCGAATTGTTCATCACCCTGAAAAGGGAGATTCAGATGGACGCTTTGCAGATTCGCCCAGCCGTGGCCGCGGCAGTCGAAGATCCGGTTGTACGCTTCGTAAACCGGATTGTATTCGTGCGGCCAGAGTTTCAGTTCCCGGTCGGGGTCCATCCACGGGTGCATTGCAGTTGGCATCAGCCGCCATCCCTGCGCAGCACATTCGCGGTTGATTTTGCGGACATGCTCTTCAAACGGGCGATGCAGCCCGTCGAGGTGCTCGACAGGTCCGTCTGTTTTGAGTTCGATGACATGCAGCGCCAGTTCGTTGCTCCAGGCAATGCGGCCAAAACTGATTTCCGGGCGAACTTCGCCACACACCTGGCGAATGACTTCATCGCAAACCGCGCGGACGTCGAGAGTTTCGCTGTCGACCAGCATGTATTCCAGCTCGACGCCAAAGACGTCGAACAAGCCAAATTTCTGCCGCAACGACATGGAAGTGTTTCCCTGGAAGGTGGGCGGGTCAGTAGCGGAAGGCCGATTTCTGTTTTTCGATGCGCCGCAGAAAAACGCTGATGATCCGCTGGTACAGTTCGTCTTTCAGCACTTCATCTTCGACCCCGGCGTCGATGTTCGGATTGTCGTTGACTTCGATGATATAAAATTTGCCGCCCGATTCTTTCACGTCCACCCCGTACAGCCCGTCGCCGATCAGGTTCGCGGACTTGAGCGCCAGTTGCACGGCCTTTTGCGGCGCCATTTCGACCGGGATCGTTTCGTAGCGCCCGTAGCGGTCATCGCCCGACGCCTGGCTGTGGATGATCTGCCAGTGTCCGTCGGCCATGAAATAGCGGCAGGCAAACAGGGGATGTCCGTCGATAATGCCGATTCTCCAGTCGAATGTGGTCGGCAGGAATTCCTGGGCGACGACCAGATCGGATTCCTCGAAGAACTCTTTCAGGCGGATGGCCAGTTCGGCTTCGTTTTCGACCTTGATCACGCCGCGGGAAAATGCGCTGTCGGGTTTTTTCAGGACGACGGGAAATCCCAGGGTGGCTCCGATGGACGCGGCGTTGTCGCGATGGGCCACGATGGTGCGCGGGATGGGCACCTTGTGTCGCCCCAGCAACTCCGCCAGGTAGACCTTGTTGGTACAGCGCAGAATGGAAATCGGATCGTCGATCACGACCAGTCCCTCGCCGGCGGCCTTGCGGGAGAACCGGTAGGAGTGGTTGTTGATGTAAGTCGTCTCGCGAATAAACAGCGCGTCGTATTCCGCGAGGCGGCCGAAATCGTCCCTCGTGATCAGTTCGGCCGAGATGCCCACCTTGCCGGCGGCCTTGACGAATTTGTCGAGGGCTTTCTGGTTGCTGGGCGGTTCGGGATCTTTCGGGTCGTACAGAATTGCCATGTCGTAACGCGACGGCATCGATTTACGGAAGGACAGCCGCCGGTTGGCAAAATGCGACTTGGCGGTATCCACAACGAAGGGCCAGTGGTTCTCGGGGACTTCGTTGGCCGAAATGGGTTCGACCCGTTTCAGCTGCCAGCCGCTTTCGGTGCGATAGAAATGCGCCCGCAGAAGGGGAGACTGGAACTGCATGAACAGGTTCTGGGCCAGCCGCTCGTAGCGTTTGGCCAGGTTCTGTCCGAAATAAATGCTCAGAACAAACCGGTCGCTGCGAATCGGCGCCAGGCTTTTCTGCATCAACTCGTCCAGTTCGTCGGAGGCCATCCGCACGACAGTCTGGTTTTTCAGGTCGCGGACCGTGGCCACGTTGGGCAACGGTTTGTGCCCCCGAGCTTCCGCCAGCAGCGAGACGTAATAACCAGTGCTCTGGTAGCGGTAGCTGCGGCAGAGATTAAACACCCGCACACCGCGCTGTTCGGAAAATTCGGGCTCTGTCAGATACCGTCGCGCATCGACGACTTCGACTCCCGGAATATCAGCGGACCAGTCTGTGGCAACGTTGGTCACAATGTAGATTTGCATGTTCGGTTATGGCCCGCTGGCAACAGGCTGGATGATCATCAGGTTGGCATCGTAAGTCAGCACTCCGAGCAGAATCGAATTGGTCAACCGGTCGATCCGCACGTCGTAGTCATTGGCAGTTTCTCCGGTCACTCTACAATCCGTGCCGAACGGATTCGCTAGCCACGGATCGGCCACGTGAATCACTTTTCGGGTCCGGTCGTAGCCGCGCAACACCACAAAGTGGCCTTCGGGTTGCCCGCGAACATCATCCGGCCGGTTGGTTTTGCCAATCTGGCGGGGACACTGGTAGAGCCAGGTGGAACTGAGCCCGGTCAGAATCGGCCGTTCCTGGTTGAGATAGAAACGCAGCACATCGGCATTCAGTTCGTGCATCAGGACGTGACCGCCGGCCGAAATGAAATCGATGTAGGCAGTGCAGGCCATTTGCAGTTTGACCGATTTTTTTGCGAGGCGCTGTTCCCCCAGTTTTTCGACCAGGTCAACACAGGGCAGCCGCGCCCGGTCGGGGAAAAAGTCACCGGGGCGCGGCGCGGGGCCTTCCGCCGGCCAGTTCCCCTCCCCGCCAAACCACGCGGGATCAAAAACCCGCAAATTGTAGGTCACAATCGTCACCGAATAACCGCGTCGCAGCGCGTATTCGCCCATCAGTACCGCCAGTGTCCCGCCTTCGACCAGCGCCGGTGTCTGGGCGATGACTTCCTCCAGCCCGATGTCATCACCATAAAAACGAAACACCGAAGCGAGGCATGCGGGACCACATGTCGTGTCGTCGGGCTGGGACTGGATTCGGAACTCCAGCTTTCGGGTCATCGATATCGGCCAGGGCCGAACTCGCCATCGTCAGGGGGAATATTTCGGGACCGGAGAATTTGACAACGCGCTGAGGGGCTTTGTCAATGCCAAACAAAATCTGATCCGCGGGTCCCGGCTCAATCTTCAGCGGATTGTGGTTTCCGGACGGATTCGCAAAAGACGTCGAAACTGGTGGTCGGGTCGATCTGTTCCAACTGGCGTTTGATTTCTTCGATTTGGGCATCGGCCAGATTGATCGTCGGTTCAATCTGGCGTTCAGCCTTCCTCTCCGCTTTCTTTTCCGCGGCCGCAAGGTTGCCGCTTTCCGGCAGCACGGCGGGACGCGCGCTCAAGCTGCCCTGGGGAACGTTTTCCGTGATCACCGTAGTTGGATTGCTTGCTGCACCGGCATTGGTCTCTGCCATTTTCAATTGTTCGGTCGCATCCCGGAATGAAGTCGCAGGCGGTGTCCGGGGAATGCCGGGTCGCGGGCGCTGGGCCGCAACCAGGTCGGATGTTTTTAAAACCTGTCCCGGTCGTCCTGTCGCCAGGGTGGTCATCATGCCAGGCCGCGTACCGGCCGCTTTTGGCTCATAATCCGGCAGCGGTTCGGCTTTTGGCCGGTCAGGTGCCTGGGAGGCAGAACCCGACGAGGGCCTCTTGTCCG
>JBGSVU010000238.1:0-1683 GCA_041752775.1 Pirellulaceae bacterium
GGTTCGCAGGATCAACCGCAGCCACACGAATTTTCAAACCAAACTCTGCGACAAATTGCCGACAGGCACCACAGGGAGTCGCCAGCGGGGAGGCGGCAACTGCCAGCGCCACAAAATCCCGCTGACCATCGGCTACTGCCGACACTATCGCAGTCCGCTCCGCACAAATCGCCAGCCCGTAACTGGCATTCTCAACGTTGCATCCCAGGTAGACCTGCCCGTCAGCCGCCAGCAGCGCCGCCCCCACCAGAAAATCCGAATAGGGAGCATAAGCCCGCTGCCGGACCGCAATCGCAGCAGAAACCAAATCGCCCCAGACAAACTCCCCACTATCGGTCATCACGATTCCTGCTGGCTGGATGCTGAAATTTCTTCCACGACCAGAGGACCATTTTCCGGTGGCCGATCGGCGACGGGAACAGCCGTTTCCAGACATCTCCGCAACAACCCGTCGATGGCTCCGTTGTAGCAGACCCGCAACAGGGGCTGGCCCCGGACAACCCGTTCGCCAGGCTGGACCAGCATCTCCATCGCACTGGCGAAATCAACCGGGTCCCCCAACTTCTTTCGACCGCCCCCCATTTCAATCAGCGCCCACCCCAGCTGTTCACAGTCGACCGGGCCTACAAATCCGTCTCGCTGCGCCACCCACTCCCGTGCCTCGTGCAACGGCCGGGGCGCGTCCAGATTGCCACCCTGCGCCGCAACCATATCATGCAAACGCCGCAACGCTCGCCCCGAGTTCACCGACTGGCGCACTTTGTCGAGCGCTGCCGCGCGATCGCTCTCGATTCCTGTCATCACCAGCAATTCTACGGCCAGCAATTCCGTCAGTTGGGTCGAATCGGCGGGACCTGTTCCCTGCAAAATCGCGACCGATTCGTTGACCTCGGCGGCGTTGCCAATCCAGCGGCCCAGCGGACGATTCATGTCCGTAATAAGCGCTGTCGCGCGGACTCCCATTTCCGCTGCGGTATCGACCAGCGACCGGGCCAGCAGCCGGGCCCGCTCCAGGGTCTTCATAAACGCGCCGCTGCCCCACTTCACATCCAGCACCAGCGAGTCCAGCCCTTCGGCCAGTTTCTTGCTGAGAATGCTGGCCGTGATCAGCGGAATCGAGGGCACCGTTGCCGTGACATCGCGCAGTGCATACAGGCGTTTGTCTGCTGGAGCGATTTCCGCTGTGGCCGCTGTGATCACGCAACCCGTGGATTCGACGACATCGCGAATTTCCTCCAGTGAAAGATTCGTGCGATAGCCAGGAATCGATTCGAGCTTGTCGATCGTGCCTCCCGTTGCTCCCAGCCCGCGTCCGCTGATCATCGGAACCCGCATCCCAAACTCGGCCAGAATTGGCGTCAGCGGGATCGAGATTTTGTCGCCGACACCGCCAGTGGAGTGTTTGTCGACAACCGGATTGCCAGTCGGCCACGACATCACCTGCCCCGAATTGAGCATGGCCCGGGTCATCGCCCCCGTCTCTGCCGGTGTCATGCCGCAACAGAAAACAGCCATGGCAAACGCTGCCATCTGGTAATCCGGCACGGTCTCTCGCGCGTATCCTTCGATCAACAGACTGATGTCGCGCGAATCCAGTTCGCGACCATCGCGTTTGGCGGCTATCAGTGCGGCAACATTCATAGGGTGGGTTGATTCCAATATTCCAAAGCGTGGATTTCTTTA
>JBGSVU010000239.1:0-1811 GCA_041752775.1 Pirellulaceae bacterium
TTCGACGGACGCAGGTTTCGACGGACGCAGGTTTCGACGGACGCAGGTTTCGACGGACGCAGGTTTCGACGGACGCGGGTTTCGACGGTTTCGACGGACGAGGACGTCCATCGTACCCTAATTCCTGAGCTTGAAAGACCACCAGCTGGTTGGGGGCAAAGAAACCGTCGGGACCGGTCTGTCTCGCCGATGATGGGCCTGCCGAACCGGTTGAGAAATTCGCTGAAGGAACACAAACGGCACCTGGGCCAAGCGGCTTGCGGCCTGAAAAGTGAAGGCGCTGGGACTCGAACCCAGGACCTACGGATTAAAAGTCCGTTGCTCTACCGACTGAGCTACGCCTTCAATAAGCCTTGTTTTTCGGTGTTTTCTTCGCCCGTTCGGCTGCCCCAAATTCTGCAGGCCGCCCCGATTCCGGCCGGGTGCCATTCCGGGATCACCCAGACGCACCCGTGGCAAAAAAAATTGCCGATGTGCAAACATCGGCCAGCCACCAGTTATTCCGCTTTCGAAGGAGTAATAACCGAACGACCGCCAAACAATCTACCAAAAACCGCGAGCCCCGCAAGCCTTGCCCAACGCCGCACGCGGCGGCCGCCCGCAGCTGCCTGACATGGGCCTGCCTCTCACGGAAATCGCCCCGATCATCCAGACCCCGATCTACCGGGCCTGCAACACACGGGGCCCGATCACAAGAGACGTCGATACAGGAAAATCCGGAGGCGAGTGGGTTTCACCGCCGTCATCGCTGCAGAACAAGACACCCAAATTCGCCAATGTCTGCCTGCGTACAGACCTGATGATCAAATCGCAGACGCTTTACCGCCGCACGTTCCTTTACCGCCGCACGTTCAGAGTCGAGCGGTTGTTGCCCCGGTTCAACTCGGCCCGCATGTCTTCGCGGAACGCCCGCTGAGTTGCTCCGTTGCCAACGATACCGATACAGCCGTTGGTTCCCGCAACACCTCCATCGGGATGAATCCGCAGCAGGGTGCGGGTATCGCCCACGCGCGAGTCAAAAGCGTCGCTGAGCGCAAAACTGTAGCCGACACCATCGACGCTGAATCCCGTCTCGCTGCGTTCCCAGAGATGGGGCGTGACCGTATAACTGCCTGGCGGCAAATTGCCTCGACCATGCCCGCCACTGCGAAAACTGTATGTCCTGTTGTTGACAGTGATCCGCCCCGAAACCATTTGCCGCGTCTGGCCACTGCGGCTGGTCTCCTCAAACTGGGCCACCATGTTTCCGGGTGCCGGCCGGCTGGCACCCGACCCACCGTTAAGCTCGCGCAGGGTGCGACCATTCGGATCGACCCGGCCATCGACGTTGCTCAATTTTACAACCCGCCGCTGAAATTCTTCGATGGCACCAATGGTTTTGGGCCCGATTCGGCCGTCGACTTTCAGGGGAGCGAGGGGAACCAGCCTGGCAATGTTTTCATTGATCAGCATCTGGACGATTTTGACATCGTTGCTCTGGTTGACGCCATTTTTGCCGACGGAATGAACGATGGTATGCATTGCAACCTCTCCCCCTGTTAAAACCGGAACCGGAATACCCCAATCCCCTGGCGCGGAACGATTTCAGTCGCCGCGGAAATTTCTGCTTCCCTGTTTTCGTTTCCGGATTCGATTCGTTGCAACCGAAAATAACGACTTTGCCGATTTCTGCCACAATCCGGACCCCAGCCTTTTGATGTTGTGTTTTGACCTCCGGCGCTGGTCGTTGTGGCGTCAGGCACTGCGCTTTTATGGGGGTAACCCGAGACGTGAGCGAGGGAGGGTTTAAAATCGACCGTCCCTCGCTCACG
>JBGSVU010000240.1:0-23156 GCA_041752775.1 Pirellulaceae bacterium
CGCAATTCCTCAAGCGCGTGACAGGCACCAATGCGGGCGTCGGGTTTTCCGGCTTCCAGCAGGCCGATGATCGCGGATACCGGCGGCTCCTTCCGTCGCGCCAGCGCAGCGGCTGCGCGCTCGCGGACAATTGGTGACCAGGACCCCAGACGTTCCAACAGTTCTCCATCAGACAGTTGATCGTAAAAACTGTGGCGATCTTTGTTGTCCCAGCCGCGACCATCGGCAATGAGACTTTGCGACTGGGCGGCCGTCAGTGGTTGCACAACGGCGGGCCGGTTGCCAGTCAGTGCGATCTTTTTCAGTGGCAATGCGTAGGCGATCAGGTAAGCCCCGGTGGCATCCCACCCGTGGTAACTGTCGTTGTCCGGCTCGGGCGGCCCCTGATGTGCAAACGAACCGTCCCAATTTCGCGCGAGGTCGTGATACCACGCACCGAACTCCTGCGTCCAGGCGCCCGTGGCGTGTGGTCCTGCCTGTGCGATGGCGGGCAGCGACCAAAGCAGGTTGAAATAGTTGCCGGTGTGACCGCAGTCACGCTCGCCGCCATGCGATGCCACGGACATGCGCGTGAAATAGTCGGCGCTGCCAGTTTCGTCCAAAAGGCTGAAGAGCACTGCAGCCATGCCGCACTTGCCGTTGTCTTCATGGGTTTCGGTCCAGGCGGGGTGGTCGCCGTAGGGTACGGCCCCTTTGCCGGTATAAAAACGCAGCAGGCGCGCACTGAGTTCGATGGCGCGTGCGACTTCGTCGTCGTCCACACCCGCCTCGCGAGCAAGCACCAGGCCGATCGTGAGTGGCAATCCCGGGGCGTTCATCATGCCATAGCCCTTCAGTCGTCCATCGGGCAGGGCGAAAGTGTGGCCCCATGAACCCACGGCGCTCTGTCCGCCGGCCGCCTCCCTTGCCAGCCGGCGCAGTCCTGGCAGCACCGACTCATCTCCTGTGGCCATTGAATACTCGGCCAGAAAAATCATCACATAGCCGTAGTACCATGTTTTGAAATCATCCGGCGCGAAGCTCGCCGCCCACCGGGCTTCGCCTTCCAGCAGCGGCAGATGGGCCGGGTCACCACCAGCGAGCAGCGCCAGGGCGTTGAGCGATCGCGGAATGGGATCGATAGATTCGGTGTAGCTCCCTTCTGCCATGCGCCGGGCGAGTGTCTTCAGGCCCTGTCCGAGAATGCGCTGTGACTTCGGACAGTCGTAAGGCGCGGTCGCACTGAAAGTGCCCAACACGGGCAGCTGCAAAATCACTTCCTCTGTTTTACCGGCACGCCAGCGAGTGAGCGCGAGTCGCCCCGCCCCATCCTGCGTTTCCGCCGCGGTGATCGCGCGCCCAAGTTCGGTGCGAGGGTCAAACGAAAACGGCTTTCCGCCCGCGCCCAACAACACATCGCCCACTGCGAACGTTTCATTGGCCGGAGAGTCCGCGTCCACGGCCGTGATAACAATCTGCCGCGCATCAGTCGTCACCAGCCGGTCGCAATACATCCAGCCGCGAAGACCCGTGGGGCCGAGATTCCAGTCGTGTTTCGCTCCCTCAGGGATGGTTCCGCCCTGGGTGAAATCAGGATTCCCGGGTACTTTGCGTTGCGGCGAAGCAGCGGCCAGCGGCACAAAGCCCATCCACGCGACTGAGATCACGGCGAACAACAAGGTTTTCAACGATGCCTCGAACATAAAGTGTCTGCCTGTTATTTCTTCAGCATGCGAAGGTTGGCTTCGGCGAACGCCTGGCCCATCACCGCGAATGTTTTTGCACAACCGAGGTAATGATACCCGGCATTGGATGCGCCCCGATTCCAAAGCTTGACCTCTGCCGGTGAAATAAGGTCGGCCTCGAACTTCTTCAAAAAGGCGTCTTTCTCCTCATCCGTCATGTGGCCATCGGCGTTCGCGTGTTCCTTGTGTTTCGAATCAAGGTAGTAACGCATCTGACCGACTTTTCCGTGTTTCTCTTCGATCGCACCAAGTTCATCGGACCAGAAAGGAGCCGTTTCCACGGCAGACACATTGCCCTGGAACCCGGGCAGCTCTGCGGGAGCGGCCATCGCCCGCCGAAACGCCAGCATGTCCACCGAATCATCACCCATTCCGCCTACCCCCATCACGCCAATCACGAAGGGCATCTGCGGAGCATTCAGGTCGGTCCGTACATCGCGGATAAAGTGTGCGAGCAATTCCGTGTACTCGTCGAAACGGCCCGGTTGATTATGCGCTGGATAAACGTGGCCATCCACCATGTCGTTGAATCCCTGAAACCAGACAAAGCCCGCGAGTTCGTATCCCTGTTCGGGCTTGTAGTTCGGCACGACTTGTTGGGGATCAGCCAGAACCTGTTTCACATGCTCCATCATCAACCGGTAATAGACGCCTGTGGCCTCGGCTTTTTCGATTTTCCACTGTTCAAAATCCGGCGGAATTCCATGCCCTTCCTGCTTTGGATAATTCTCGATTTGAAATGCACTCAATTGATAGGGCCCGGCACTGGGCGAACGAAAATCCGTGTGCAGGCTCTTGCCTCCCCAGGCTGCCTTGATGATCAACACCGGTTCCTCGTGCGCGGCATCCATGGCCAGGCCGAAGGTGAATTCCGGCCCGATCCTGTCACCCGGTTTGCCGGGATCCTGTCCCCACATCGATCCATAACCGGCCGTCAATTTTCCGGAGAGCGTGAAGTTGTTGTCATTGGCCCCCGTCAAGTATGAAATCCACGCGCCGTCGCACACCGCAGGACTGCCGCCGGCGCTGCGCATCGTCTTCATTAGCGGGGCCGTGGCCGGATCGTCACCGATGTAATCGAAGGTCTGGATGTTAGCTGGACCTTCCATATTCGACTGACCGACCAGAATAAAAACCTTGAGCGGTTTTTCTTCGGCCCGGACGGCAGCAATCAGTAACAGCGAAACAAAAAACGAGACGAGGTATTTCATGGGAATTTGGGGCCAATGGGGTTCTGGATGCAATATCCGGGGCAAGTCCATTTTCGGACGGGGGAATTGCGCAGGCCGTTCGGGCGTTCAAATCATAGCGGATGCGGAGCGGGTTCGCATCTTCGGCTTTCGTAATTAATTCCCACCTTGGGTTTCGTGGTTTGAAAGTGTTCGTTCCCGATAACGCAGAAACTCCCTTGAAGAATTGTTGCCCAAGATAATCCCTCCACTCACCAAAGCGTTACTGTTGAGGTTGCGCCCTCCTGGTAACCCGTCTTTCTGGTGGAATGCCTTTCTGGTAACCCGACACGTTAGCGAGGGAAAATCGACAGGGACCTCATCGTTCGCTTACGCGTCGGGTTGCCGGAAAATAGGTGGCTGACGCAAAAGCATCACTTCAAAAGGCGGTAACCATGGGGGCAGGGATCCTGCACTCGTCCGGCGGAAGACTCGGCAATGGGCCAATTTGCCGGAGAACAAAAAAATCCAGAGGCGTCGCGAGACGGCCTCTGGAAAACCGAAAACCAGGTCTGACCCCAAACTGACCCCCCCAAACGTCAGGCGGAGAACAAAAAAATCCAGAGGCGTCGTGTGACAACCTCTGGAAAACCGAAAACCAGGTCTGACCCCAAACGTCAGGCCAGCCCGTTTGCGACCAGCCACGCGAGAAACTGTTGCCACAGGGATTGCAACAACTGGTTCGCAGCCGAAGTCATCGGATCGGAAACGATCACGTTGTTTTCTTCGTTGGCTTCCGGTACCAAATCGGTGGCATCCAGAACAGCAATCAAGTGCATGCCGTTGGCATCCATGTTCTTGACTTTGGCCTTGATTCGTTCCGTCCGGCTTTCACCCGGTTTCAGTTCGCGGAATTTTTTGACGGTCTGAATCAATTCGTCTGCCGGATCAAGCTGGCTGTCGGACGACAGATAGACATCGATTTGAGATCGCGCTGCGGGTTCGCCTCCCGGATTGAAAACGATCAGGTCACCGTCGATTTTGCTGGAAACCCGGTTCCCCCTGCTCGTGACTTTGACCTGGACGGTTTCCCAGATCCCCGAGAATCCGGGCCCGCCGGGTCCTGCTTTCGGCGCGCCGATCAACGCTCCACCGAATTGGTCACCAGATTCGGAACCCCCCAGTATTCCAGGAGAGTTCTGGCTCCAGAGAGTATCGCCATTGAACAGCGTCAGTCCGACTGAACTGGCTCCACCATAAATGACATTGACGACACCGGCTCCCGAGTTTTCCATGGGGACGCCGACCACCAGATCGGCGGCTCCGTCTCCATCGAAATCGCCTGCCGTCACTGTGCGGCCAAACTGGTCGTTGACTTCGGCGACGTCATCCACATCGAGAGGGAAGCCGACCAGCAGAGAGCTTGCGGCCGTGTCCTGATGCCATTCCTGGCTGCCTGTGGCGTTCAGGCCAGTGGATTTTCCGTAAAGGACATTCACGGCACCGGCGTTGTTTTTGCCCGAGACGTCCTCGCCTGGCACCCCGATCACGAGATCAGCGAAACCGTCTGCATTGAAATCGGCAGCGGCAATCGAGGCCCCATATTCGTCCCCCGCCTGGGAAACCCCCACTGCCCCCGAAGAATTCTGGCTGAATGTTGTCGGCGCACTGTTCAGCCCGTTCAATCCCCCTGTATGAACCCGAACCACACCGGCCTGCATCCCCGCAACAGCACTGAATGGAGAACCGATGGCCAGATCGTCAAACAGGTCGCCATTGAAATCCCCGACCGTCAGCGCCTGTCCGAAACGGAGGTTGGAAACGTTGCCCCCGTTGACTTTGAAACGGTGCACCGGACGAATGCGGGGACTGAAACCCTCTGATGTTCCGAAATAAACCTGCACCGATCCCGAGTTTGTGAAGTTGGCACCGCCAGCCACCACCAGGTCGCCTGGGATTCCCACGGCAAGATCGTCAAAACCGTCGCGGTCAAAGTCGCCACTGGCCAGGCTGGCACCCATGTTCTGGTTGGAAACCAGCAGACCAAGGCTGTTCTGAATAATCTGGTCATTGGTTTGATCACCAAAAACGGAGGTCACGTCCAGTCCCCGGCCGGAACCGAAAATGACGTTGACGCATCCGCTGTTGCCGGCTCCCGAATTGGGTAGCAGGTCGTAAACGATCGAATCCTCCTGGGGTACGCCCACGGCCAGATCGTCAAAACCGTCACCGTTAAAGTCACCCGCCGCAAGTGCCGAACCAAAAGCATCGTCATCCTGGCGAAAGCCCTTCATCCCAAACGTTCCCTGGGTCAGAAACAGGGTGTGCTTGACCAGAAACGTGTCCTCCTGCAGGCCGGTGCTGCCACCATCGATGACAAAAATGGCACCGCAATTGGAATCCGCCCCTTGATCGTCGCCCGGAATGCCAATGCCGAGATCGTTGAAACCATCGCCGTTGAAATCACCGGCCGCAAGGGCCGCGCCAAAGTGATCGTTGGTGCTGGGATTGTTGAGAGTCCACAGCTGGTTGGATGTTGCCGACAGTCCCGACGCCCTGCCGTAAATCACGTGCACCGCTCCCGCTGCAGCGATGTTGCCGACTTTTTCATTGGGCACACCGATCACAAGGTCTTCGAATCCGTCGTTATTGAAGTCGGCCCGAATCGACTGGGCCGCAGAAAACACCGGCATCGCCAGAACACAGGTCGCCAGGACGGCAAATCCCAGCGCACTCCTGAAGGTCCACTTTCTGCTCCGGACCCAATGCCGCAAGACCACTTTCAACCGCTCTGCTTTCCCGTAACGCATCTCTCAAACTCCTCTTGGGTTCATGTCGAATGTTGGGCTTAAACCGGAGCCACACGGACAAATGCGTGGTTCGTCCGGTTCGGGCGCAGTCAGTTGTCGAAGAAACTGAAGCCGGTGCGATTCCTGCCGGAAAAAAACGCCAGACAGTTGATCTTGATCCCGACCCGGTGCGATAATCGGGGCATGAATGAAGTCACGCAAATTCTGAATGAGATCGGTGAGGGCAACCGGCAGAACGCCGCCCAGTTGCTGCCGCTGGTCTACGAAGAGTTGCGGCGCCTGGCCAACCGGAAAATGGCCAACGAAGCCGCCGGTCAGACGCTCAGCGCGACCGGACTGGTTCACGAAGCCTTTATGCGACTGGCGGGCGGCGGAGATGTCCCGCGCTGGGAAAGCCGCGTCCACTTCTTTCGCGCGGCCGCCGAAGCGATGCGGCGGATTCTGATCGACCGGGCCCGCAGGAAACAGACCCTCAAACGCGGTGCCGAACGGAAGCGGATGGAACTGGACGATGTGGCCCTGGCCGAGCATCAGGAAATCGACCAGTTGCTGGAGCTGAATGAATCCCTCGACAGTCTGGAGGCCGAAGACCCGAAAGTCGCGGAGCTGGTCAAATTGCGGTTTTTCATCGGGCTGACCGGAGACGAAGCGGCAAAAATGCTGGACATTTCGCCCCGCACGGCCGACTCCTGGTGGGCCTATGCCAAGGCTTTCCTCGCCGCCCGAATGCTGCAGTCGGACAGCAGTTCAGCGTCGTAAACCAGGTGACCAGAAGATTCCAAAAAAAAGCTGAAAATTTGTCTGCGCCGCAGGAGCGCGAACTGCGCAATTCGCTACGGGGTTCTGTCGATGCACATTGCAGGGTCTGAATTCGATTGCCTATGAACGAACGGGAAATTTTCATCGCCGCGGCACAGATTGGTGACACAAAACTGCGCCGCACTTTTCTCGACGCAATTTGCCAGGGCGATCTGCCGCTTCGCTATCGAATCGACAAATTGCTGGAGGCCCAGGCGGAATCGGACCAGTTTGTGGAAAGACCCGGCAGACTGTTCGAACAACTGGCTGGCGAAATGACAGAGCCCGACAAATCCGGGATCGCTCCGGACGAGCCAGCGGATGCCCGTTCATCCAGTTCAGGCCACTTCACGCCCGGTACCCCTGTCGGGCCCTACCAGATCCAGCAACTGCTGGGCGAAGGGGGGATGGGGGTCGTCTATGTGGCCAAACAGTCATCGCCGGTCAAACGGCAGGTCGCGCTGAAAATCCTGCGGCCAGGGGACAACTCACGCAACGTCCTCGCCCGGTTTGAACAGGAACGACACGCCCTGGCGATGATGGACCATCCGGGAATCGCAAAAATCCTCGATGCGGGAACCACAGAAGATGGCCGCCCTTTTTTTGTGATGGAGCTGGTCCGGGGAATTCCCCTTAACGATTATTGCGATCGCGAAAACCTGTCGCCCCTCGAGCGGCTGCAGCTGTTTCTGCCGGTCTGCGCCGCAGTCCAGCATGCCCATCAAAAAGGAATTATCCACCGCGACCTGAAACCGTCCAACATCCTCGTCGCGCTGTATGACGGCCAGCCGATTCCGAGAGTAATCGATTTCGGTGTGGCCAAAGCGGTTGATTTCCGGCTGGCAGAAGAGTCGGTATACACCGAAGTCGGCTCGATTGTCGGTACGGTCGAATACATGGCGCCCGAACAGGCCGAGTTGATCAATCTGGACATCGACACCCGCGCCGACGTTTATGCCCTGGGCGTTGTCCTGTACGAACTGCTGACCGGCAGTCCCCCCTTTACGCGGAAGCAGTTGCGCAGCGCCGCTTTTGATGAGATGCTGCGGATGATTCGTGAAGTCGATCCGCCCAAACCCAGCACAAAAATTTCCTCGTCCGGAGAAATCGCCAGTATTGCGGCGCACCGCAAACTGGAACCCCGCCAGTTGACCCGAATGCTCGCGGGCGACCTGGACTGGGTTGTCATGAAGGCGCTGGCCAAGGAACGGGATCAACGGTATCAGTCGGCAAGTGATTTCAGTTCCGACATCAGCCGTTTCCTGAATGATGAAGCCGTGGAGGCTGGTCCACCCGGCGTGACCTACCGCGTCCGGAAGTTTCTGCAGCGCAACCGGATGCCCGCGATCGCGACCGGACTTGTCTTGCTGGCGATTGTGGCTGGCGGCGTGGCCGCGACCCTGGGGTGGCTGGAATCGGGCCGACAGTACAGGCTGGCCCGCGCCGCGGAATCCGCCGAACGCGCCGAACGGGAAGTTGCCGAGGCACGGCTGAAGCAGGTCGAGAACGGAATTCAGATTCTGACCAGTGTCTTCAATGATCTGAACCCCAGCCAGGTTTCCGCGACCGATTCCGGATTGCGGACGATCCTCGCCGAGCGGCTGATACTCGCGGCCCAGCAACTGGAGGAACAGGGTGTGGGCGATCCGCTGGCGGTTGCGCGCATGCAGTACCGGCTGGCGCGTTCACTGATGGAACTTGGATTCCCGCAACAGGCCGCCGGAATTCTGGAAAAGGCCGAGAGCGGGTTTCTGGGCCTGCATGGCAACTCCCCGCAGGAATTGCTGAATTGCCAGGATTCCCGCGCCAGTTGCCTGCAGGACTCGGGTGATGTCACGGCTGCCCTCCAGTTGATGCAGAAAACTCTGGCGGAAAAAAAACGTCTGCTGGGAGCTGCTCATGCGGATACGATCGCCACCATGAACAATATCGCCGGAGTATTCGCCGACACGGGGAAGTTTCCGGAATCCGTGGCGCTGTACACGCAGGCCCTGGAACTGTTGCAGTCCCGGCCGGAACCGAATCCTTCAGTCACGTTGACGACCAGGCACAACCTGGCTGGCGTCCGTCTGATGATGGGCGATTTCCAGACGGCCATTCCTGCACTGGAAGCACTGCTTGAAAAACAGAAACAGGTGCTGGGTGCGGAACACCGGGACATTGCGGCCACGCTGAATTCGCTGGCAACCGCCCTGCGCGTGGCCGGAAAATCCGAACAGGGACTGCCGCTGATCGAAGAGGCCCTGCGGATCAACCAGAAGGTGCTGGGGCCGGAACATCCATCGTCCCTGGCGCTTGTCCTGACACTCGCCACGACGTTGCAGGAATTGGGCAAAGACGACCAGGCGCTGCCGTTTTTTGAACAGGTTACCCGACAGCGACGGCTGAAGCTGGGAAATGAGCACCCGGAAACGCTCTGGGCCATCAACAAACTGGCTGTCGCCCTGAAAAATGCTGGCAAACTGGACCAGGCCAGACCGCTTTATCTGGAATCCCTCGAACAGCGCCGGAAAATTCTGGGCCCGGAACATCCCGATACCCTGACCAGCCTCAACAATCTGGGCGCGATGTATGTCGCCACCAAAGAACTCGATCTCGCGATTCCACTCCTGGAAGAATGCCTCGTTCTGAAGCGGAAGACTGTCGGTCCGGACCATCCCACACTTGGATCCCTGATCAACAATCTTGCGAAAGCCTGCCAGGACGCGGGTCAGCTGGAGCGGGCAGTGGAGTTGTACCGCGAGGCACTCGAACAGAAGGAACGCACGCTCGGGACCGACCACCCACGGACTCTGTCAGGGATGTACAACCTGGCCAACGCCCTGCGCCTGCAAAAGAAATTTGACGACGCGATTCTGCTGTTTGAATCGTTGCTGAAACGGGGTTCGCAACGGGAGGGAGGAATGCCGCTGGACCTGTCAACGGTTCCGGAGTTACTGGCCGGCGTTTACCTCCAGGCCAACCGGCTGGACGAAGCCGAAACGCAGGCCCGTCACGTGCTGGCCGAGGTTCTGGAAGGGCGCGGAGCGAATGCGGTCGAATCATTTCGGACGAAGGCCATGCTGGGGCAAATCCTCGTGGCACAGGGAAAACTGGTAGACGCGGAAATTGTCGTTCGCGAGTGTCTGGACTGGCAAACCGAAAACCAGCCCGGAGGCTGGCAGGAATTTCAGACGCGCAGTTTTCTCGGTTCGGTGCTCCTGAAACAGGAAAAATTTGCCGAGTCGGAATTGTTGCTCAAAGAGGGACTGGACGGACTGCGGGCGCGTTCGACCCAGTTGCCCAAATCGAACAGAAACAAAATTCTCTCCGACGCCACGCATCATCTGGCGCAACTCTACCGCGCCACCGGTCGTCCTGAAGAGGCAGAACAGGCGGAATCCAGCGGCAACAGCCCGGCCGCGGAAATCAGATAAGTCCGCATCACCACAGGGGTCTCACCCAACGCGGAAATGGAAAGTTTTCCACCGGCTTTCATCGTTACACCTTTCGTACCACCGGAAAAGGTCTCACCCCTTTGGCGGCAGGATCCCGATCCTCTGGCGTGGGTCCAAACGGTCCGGTCATAGGCGCGGCCGAATCAGGGCATTCGCGGGGCCATGCGCCGGGATCCCCAGGCGGGCCGGAGTCACTGCGGTAAAAAAATCCCTGATTTCCCATTTTCTCTGTCGCGGAAGCGCACCAATAGCGAGCCCCTTTTTGTCAGGGCCGGGCGACGTTGTCCGGACATTCAGATTCACCCCGGTTGATGCCAACCCGTCGCGCGGAGTTCGCGGCCAGTGGGCATCCGGGGTACCAGCGAAAGTCTTCAACACAGGGAGAAAAAAATGGGAAACAGGATTTCAGCAAAACAGGTTTTGGGAATCGCGGCAGTCTGTCTGGCAGTGGCCACCTGTCCCGATTCCGCATCGGGCCAGGTCACGGCCTCTGCCTTCTATGGGACCGGCGATTTTGTTTATGACATTCAGTCCATGCCGGACCTCGACCAGAAGCGGGAAACGCTGTTCAATGATGGAAGCATGTATTGCGTTCCGACAGCGAACATGAATTTGCTGGCCTATGCAGCCAATTTCGGATTTGATGGCCTGCCACCTTACCCGGGAATCTGGCAAGGCGAAACGGGACACGATTCCATGACGACATGGATCGGATGGCTCGGTTTGTTTATGGAAACCGACGGTGCTACTGGCACCACCACGACGGGCAAAATCACGGGCATGAACAACTGGATCAGCGAAGCCCAGCAACCGATGTGTGTCGTCGCCAGTTACCGCAAAGAGAATTTCTGGCCAACCATTGACCATGCTGCCGCGCACGCGACCAACGGGGCTATCGTCCAGTTTTCGTACGGACGATACTTCTGGGAACCCGGCTACCAGGGGGTGCCTGTTATTACGCAAAGAAATGGCGGCCATGCAGTGACTCTGAAGCTCGCCTATGCCGACAATGGCGCAGTGATCGGACCCAGGCTGATCCACTATCGCAACCCCGGCAGCGACGACGGCGACCTGACCAGCAACTCCGATTTCAGTTCGGACTGGCCCACGACGGCGGCCAACATTGACGTCAGCTGGGACTCGGACGGAAATGGGGCGTGGGAGTATTTCGCTGTAACATCTCTGGTGGATCCGCCGGATATTTCGGCCGACGACAACCGGTTGCGGCTGGTGGATTCCCTGCTGGCCCTGTACCCGGGCGGTGGTTTGAGCTATTCCGACGTGGAAGTCAATTCCGTTTTCGTGGGTGGCAATCTCGGCTTCGTGCAGGATCAAGACCCTTCGCATGGAAAACCCGCTTCGGGATACAAGGTGGCTGCCGTGGTTCCCCATCCGGAAATGCTGGGGTCGCTGTGGGTAGAAAAAAGTTCAGCGG
This sequence comes from Pirellulaceae bacterium, assembly GCA_041752775.1. Classification (GTDB taxonomy): domain Bacteria; phylum Planctomycetota; class Planctomycetia; order Pirellulales; family Pirellulaceae; genus BJ22. The sequence goes on from JBGSVU010000240.1 coordinate 11,374, forward strand.
GCGTCGCCAGATTGCGGCAGTTCTCGCACAACGGGACGAGCACGCTGCTGACCCAGCTGCCTGCCGATACCAGTTGCGCCACACTCGGATTCGGACATGAGATGTTCGTGTCATCCGGCAGGAACATCTACCGTATCGATCTCTCCGCTGGCGTCCCAAAAGCAGTCCGGACCGGTTCGGCACCGGCGGCGATCGAACATCTGGCGTGGGATGAAGCGCGCTTCCGTCTGTTCGGAATCGCGGCGGGTCGCGCGGGTTTCTTCGATGTGGTGCGTCGCAAATGGACCGATCTCGGTGTGCCCGAGGGTTTGGGTCGGGGAACAAGACTGATCCGGCAGTTGATGGTTGACGGGGATACCGTTTACGCCGCGCTGTCCAGCGGTGTGGTTGCCACTGCGGACCTGTCAGCCCCGCGAGGATCACGTGGTCTCCGGTTCCAGCTTCTGACGTTGCCCCAGGTTTCGGACGCGGTGTCCGTGGATATCGACAGCCAGGGCAGAATGTACGTCAGTGACAGAAATACCGGGCTGCTGGAGTTTGAATTTGATCGCGAACTGGGCTGGCAATCCGCAACCCGTCCCCTGTACGAAGGCCAGACGGTGCCAGGCCGCAAGTTTGTGGTGTTCAAAAACCGGACCAATATTTTTCCTGGTGAACTGGATGAACGCGAGTGGTTCGATATCGAACCGGAAAGTCTCGGCGACTCCGTCCTGGAAATTGGGGACTGAAGTTTTTTGTCGGGCTAACACCGGAACCGGAGGCTGGTGGTCGGTCCAGCTCACCAATCAGGGTACGATGGACGTCCTCGTCCGTCGAAACCTGCGAAATTCGACCGACGAGCACGTCCATCGTACGTTCACCACAACCCGAAGATTACCTGAGTCCGGAAACCGGAATTCCACGGTTCAGCTGTCAGGTTTTTTTGCCCCGGCTTTTTTTGAGCCGGGGCTTTTGGCTTTCCGCCCCCGGGGCAGGAGTCAGTCGCGCCAGCGGGCATCGACAATCACACCGCGCCACGCGTTGGGCGACTGGTCGACGACGCGAAATCCGGATCCTTCACTCAAGTCGAGCTGCAGGATGTTGGCTGCCTGGCCTGTGCGCATTTCGGAAATGCTGGAGGCTGGCTCAAACAGTTGCGGATCGCCAGCGGCAACCCGGGCGCAGGAAATTACGCCATCGAAAAAGCGGTGCCCCTCGTCCACATGCAACAATTCTGCCGCCAGTCCGCCGACAAAGAGTCCCGGGCGCGCTGGCTGCAATTCAAAATCTGTAGACTCTACGCTGGCCGCCTGTCCGTTGACCCACATTTCCAGTTGCTGACCCGTCCAGCGGGCTGTGACAATCTGCAATTCGTCAAGCCTCGCCGGTTCCACGGTCAAAACCAGCCGGGACCGTTGACCGTCGAACCAGGCGATGCCCCATCTGGAATCACTGTTGATGAACAATGCCGCCAGCCTGGGGCCGGTCCAGGTGACCAGATTGGCCGGATGGTTTTGCGAGCGGGGAATCGCAGCGACTTCGATCATGAACGGCTCCACGATCTCCAGGCCAAAATCAGGGAACTCCATGTAAGCCGACAGTCCATTGAAATCCAGGCCGGGTGCTGAAATGCCAGCGGCATTCCCATTCGCGGTGGCAGGTTCCGCGATGGTCGCATTTCCAGAGTCACGGCTGACATTCAATACCCCGAACCAGGTCCAGACACCCCAGCTCCCGGCGGCCAGAATCAGAACAGAAACCGCAGCGACCCACGCAACAGGAAGTTCGCGCAACCGGGCCGGCAGAAACGGGGGTCGGGATCTCTCGCCGCCTGGTTGCGGAGACAGTTTCATCTGCCCGTCTTTGCCGGTCCCGGTCGCCATGGGTGATGCCGACTCCTCCCGAATCAGGGCCTCCAGAACGGGAATCAGTTCGTCCATCGAGGCGGGTCTGTCGTCAGGAGTTTTGGCCATCATGTTCCGCACCAGCCTGGCCAGCGCGACGGGACTTTTTCGCCCGTTCACTGCATCGGGCAACGCTGGTACCGGTCGTTCGCAATGGGCGATAATCGTATCGACAGCCGAATTGCACTGATATGGCGGCGCTCCGGTCAGCAGAAAAAACAGGGTGCATCCAAGACTGTAAATGTCGGACCGTTCGTCAGCCCGCAGCGGATCGCGGGCCTGTTCCGGTGCCATGTAGGTGGCGGTTCCCAGAACGCTGCCGGAATGCGTCAGCAGGGAATTGCTGGCGTTGTCCGGATGGTCGTCGCCCAACAGCCGGGCCAGCCCGAGGTCGAGAACCTTGACCGTCTTTCTGTTTTCAACCAGCAAATTGCCGGGTTTTATGTCCCGGTGAATGATCCCGCACTGGTGGGCATACTTCAGCCCCCGTGCGGCGTGCAGGCTGTAAAACATGGCGTCGCGCGGTCGCAACGGGCCTTTTCTTTTGACCATGTGAGCGAGGTCCTCGCCTGTGACCAGTTCTGTAACGAGGTACAGGATTCCGTTGCGCTCGCGTGCATCGTGGGCCGTCACAATGTTGGGATGGGACAGTCGCGATATGGCCTGGACTTCGCGTTCGAATCGTTTTCTGGATTCCGGATCCGAGGCGTACTGCCTGTGCATGACTTTGATTGCGACCGGGCGTTTCATGATTTTGTGCACGGCCCGAAAGACCTGGCCCATGCCGCCTTCACCCAGGCGTCCCACGATCTCATAGTCTTCGGGCGCTTCGGGGAATCCGGAATCTTTCGTGGAGTGCGAATCGGCCGCTACACGTTTTCCGGCAGTTTCGCTGGACACCAGGTGGGTCAGCCACGTGGCGTCCAACTGCGGAAACAGTGCCCGGTAATGATCGGCCGACCGCGGCAGTCGCATCCGTTGGCGGTGGGCCACGTCAACCAGTATGAGTTCCGAAAAAGCCATGGCCCTCTCGGCTGGTGGGACCGATTCCATAAATTCTTCCAGCCGCGGGTGACTGTCCGAATTCCAGGCGGCTTCCAGCCGGTCGCAATGTCCATTTACCCGCAGTTTGTCGTCGGCGGACAGGCTGTCAAAAGGTTGCGGTTCGAAACGGGTGTTATCCGGATTCACGGATTCAGCCTTTCCCATACGGCGCGAACGGTTTGCAGTTTCCGCTGGATCGTTCGCGGTGTGCAGTCCAGTTCCCGGGCAATTTCCGTCGTTGTTCGTCCCGCCACGGATTCAAGGGTGATCTGTCGCAACGTCAAATCACCCGTTTCATCGAGGGTGTCGAGCAACTGTTCAAACGATTCCGCGGCCGCGGCGGCAAGTTCTGGTGGAGATTCAGCGGAAACCAGTTCGTCGAGGGCATCGGCAGTGGCAGCCGAGAAACGGTGAATCCCGCCGTCAGAACCTGTCCGCGCGGGACGGCGTTTGCTCCGGTTTTCCTTCCGCAAATGATCGATCGCCTTGTTGATCGTTAAAGTGACCAGAAGTGGCCAGAGATTTTCCGAATCGTCCCGGACCTCAAACCGTCCCTGTTGAAACGCCAGACAAAAACTCTTGAAAGCGCTGAGAGCGATGTCCTCTTCATCGGCAGCTGCCCGCTGGCTTCCCAGCACCTTTCTCCGGGCAACGGTAACCATCCGCTCAAAGTACAGACGCCACAGTTTTTCAGTGGCCCGGCTGCTTCCCTCCCTCAGCGCTGCACACCAGGTCAACAACGAAGAATCCGGCGAAAGGTCTTGTTGATTCATGATCGGCCCCGGTAACAGATTGTATCCGCGCCGCCAGGCGGTTTCACCCCTGTTTTCTTGAACCAGGCTGCGTCACCGGATTTAGAGCCTTTCCCAAAAGGGTTCAGACCCCAGGAAAGGCAGAGAGGATCAGACCCCTTTTGGGACAGGCCCTTGATGGCTGTCGGGTACCGGGCTCCAAATCGGGCAGACTGTGGAACTGGTTTTGAGGGTCTGGGGCCCCGGAAACCGGACATCAAAATGCCGGGGGGCATGAAACAGCCTGGCCGGGCCAGGCTGTTTCGCCTGCCGTTCCGGAACACCTCACTTCGCCACTGCGTTGCCGAAATCCCGCATGATCGGTTCGATGACCTGGAGGATTTTGGGGTCTTTGGCAGCATTCATGGCAAAGGTCGTCATTTTTGCTGTCATCTCGGCCTGTTTTTCCGCCATCTTTTTTTCAAACTGGGCCTTGAGTTCCGCGGCAGGTTCGCCGAGAGCTTTTCCCTGATCCCGGATTGAACTCAGCGTTTTCGCGAGGGCTTCCATTTTTGGTTTGGCGGCAATGGCCGAAGCTTCGTCAGTGATCCCGGACAGAATGGTACCCATCTCATCCATGGATGCCATCATTTGATCAAACAGCGCCTGGTGAGTTGGCGCTGCGGGGCTGCAACCTGCCACCAGCAGAAACAACAGGGACATCGCCACCGGAGAAAAAAAACGTTTCATGGAAAATCCTGCTGAAAAAGGAAATGAAGAATTCTTTGAACGGCAAAAAACAACCGGCCGGTCGCTGAAACTGTGATTCGGCACACCTGGATGATAGCGTAAATCTGAATCCGGAAACTGGCGACAGCCCAACGACGGTTCTGGCAGCCGGGAGGGGGAGGGAAGGGAACAGACCATTCAGGAACTTTATCGCGGGGACTTGTATACCTTTCCCTGTTTCATCACCCATTCCACGGTTTCAAGAGCCGTAATGTCCTGCAACGGATCGCCGCTGACAGCGATCAGGTCGGCGCGCAGGCCGGGCTGGATCAGTCCGCGGTCGGTGACGCCAAGAAGTTCCGCGGCGCCCGAAGTAGCCGTGCGAATCGCCACGGCGGGGTTCATGCCAAGTCGGACGTAAATTGCAAATTCTTTGGCGTTTTGACCATGAGGATAAACCGCGGCGTCGGTTCCAAACGCGATTTTGACTCCGGCGGCAATTGATTTTTCAAGGCTCTTGCGCGCGACCGGCAGAATGTACTCGGCCTTGGCGCGAATCTGGGGGGGCAGGGCGTTGAGGTCCAGCGCATCGACGAGATACGTCGTCGGAACGTGCCACGTTTCCCGTTGCTTCATTTCCGCAATAATCTCGTCGGTCAGCATTGATCCGTGTTCAATGGACGCAACGCCGGCCCGGACTGCCGCGAGGATTCCTTCGCTGCCGTGGGCGTGTGCGGCGACTTTCATGCCGTGACGGGCTGCCTCATCGACAATGATCCGCATTTCCTCTTCGGAGTACTGCTGGGCGCCAACCGGGCCTTCGAAAGACAGCACGCCAGCGGTCGCGCAGATTTTGATGACTTTGGCACCGTGTTTGATCTGGTATCGAACCGCCCTCAGGACTTCTTCCGGACCATCAGCAACGCCATGCTCGGGGTCCAGTTCTCCCAGGTCGGGAGCGTATCATGTTCGGTCAGCGTGCCCGCCGGTAATGCTGAGTGTATGGCCGGCGGGAAAAATACTGTGGCCCTCCAGCATTTCTGCTTCAACAGCTTTCATCAGCGAAACGTCCGAAAAGCCCTTGGCGCCGAGATCGCGTACCGTGGTAAATCCGGCCATCAAAGTGGTTCGCGCGTTGCGGGCGCCGCGCAGAGCCCAGTCCGCCGGGCCTTCCTTGACATTGCGATAAACCCAGTCGCCCTCGATGTCGTAACAGAGATGGGTGTGCATGTCGATCAAACCAGGCAGCAAAGTCATTTCGCCGAGGTCGATTTCTTCCGCATCTCCTGGAATCGACTCGGGGTTTATCGCCCCGATTTTCCCGTTCTGGATCACAACGACTGCCGGCGCTACGTACTTGCCCGTTTCGACGTCCAGGTATCGGGCGGCGCGCACCACGGTCGTTTGCGCCAACAAAGGCGCCGAAACCGGACCGAAAAAAAACATCAGGACCACAATCGCCATGCGCGTCCTGGAACCGGCCTGGATCATCATGGAAGAGGCTTTCAGTTGAGAGTATTGCCGTCGGTCGGAATGAAAGAGGTTTGCATTCTAGTCCAGGAAAAGCTCTCGCGCAATCCTCGCGAACTCGTCCACCAGTTCCTCGGGCAAGGGATCACCATGGTCGCCGCCTGGAATGACGAGAGTCTGGCTGCGGCCTGCCAGCGAATCAATGACCGGCCGCTGAAAAGCCCCTGGAATCATGCGGTCGCATTCCGAACGGACAATCATCGCCGGCTGGGTACATCGTCGTGCATTGGCGATCGCGTCCAACTGGTCGGGAATTGCACGGACCGCAAGTCGGGCCAGCCCGAAATTCCACCAGTTGTAACGCCACCGCTGGCGAATCAGATGCTGCAGCGAAAACGGATTCCGCAGCAACAGGGCCTGCACGTCCAGGCGGGCCGCAGCAAAAAGTGCCCACACGCAACCGAGGCTGTTGCCCGTGACCAACAGCTCCGACTCCGGTGCAATCTGATACACGCGGCTGACCGCGGCCGCGATGACCGCCGGCATCTCGTCCAGGCGCGGGCGACCGCCACTGCTTCCATAGCCAGGCGGGTTGACCGCCCACACAGAATGAACTGCACCAGCGGGAAACACGCCCGCCGGATGGGTGCTGGCCCGTTCCGCACGTCCGCCCGTACCAGGAAACTTCAGAATCACCCAGGTCCGGTGCTGAGACGATTCTTCAGAACTCCCGTTATCGCCCAGGCGGTGTCCCCACAATTCCAGCCGCCCCGGTTCACCCGCAACGTCGAATTCAACCACTTGCCGTTCCCGGTTTTCCGGATCGATGGGATCGGTCGATGCGGCGAAAACGGCCCGGTCAAGCAGGCTCCGGACGAACTGCATAATATTCCGGTTCGGGAATGGTGAAAAAAGTCAGCATGGCGCGACAGCAGAAAAAACGACGGTCTGTAGCAAGCCGGGAGGGCAGACCATTGTTGCACGCACCTTCCGGATCTGCAAAGTCGCCCTGCCGGATGAGTCCGGCCGAAGCGAAAGGCCATTGGCGGTCGGTGGTAGCTGCCAGTTGTCGCTCCGCCGTATAAGTCCGGCGGAAGAAACTTCCATGCTGCCGCACAAAGCCTAGTGCACGCGTTGGCCCGGGACGGCGCCGCTGTCGGGGCTGAGCAAAAACACTTCTGCCCCCCCACCACCTGCCGCGCAGACCATTCCTTCGCTCAATCCGAACTTCATTTGGCGCGGTTTCAGGTTCGCGACGATAACGACCAGGCGGCCTGTGAGTTTTTCCGGTTCATAGGCCGCCTTGATCCCCGCGAAAACCGTGCGCACATGGTCGCCACCAAGCGAAACGGTCAGCTTGAGCAGTTTGCGGGCCTCTTCCACGTGTTCGGCGCGGATGATGCGGGCCACTCGCAGATCGACTTTTACAAAATCGTCGATCGAACACTCTTCAGCCATCGGTTCGGCCTTGAGGGCTTCGTTGCTGTCATTCCACTGGCTCGCGGCCGCGGCAGCTTCTTCCGTCACGGGGACAGCATTTTCGGCGAGGCTTTCGTCAATCATTTTTTGCAGCTCCACGGGATCAACCCGTTTCATCAGGTGTCGGAATTTGTTGATCGCTGTCCCAGTCAGCGGTGTCTGCGACTGGTCCCACGAAACGAGAGGGTTGTTCAGCAACTCGCCAGCGTCCGCCGCCAGCTGGGGCAGCACCGGTGCCAGATAAATCACCAGTTGCCGGAACAGGTTCAGGGCAACGGTGCAAACGTCCTGCAGTTCCTGGGCCCTGGCCGGATCCTTTTTCAAGTCCCAGGGCCGGGCGTTTTCCACAAACGGGTTCGACTGGTCCGCCAATTCGTTGATAATCCGGATCGCCCGCTGGTAATCGCAGGCTTCCCATGCGGCAGCGATTTCTTCACCGCGCGCCGCTCCTGCCGCGAACAGCCCACCGTCGTCGGGATAAGTCGCCGACAAACCAGTCGACTCGACAAACTTTGCCGTGCGGCTGGCGATATTGATGATCCGGCCAATCAGGTCGGCGTTGATCCGGTTCGCAAACTCTTCCATGTTCAAATCGAGATCATCGACGCGGGAGCTGAGCTTGGACGCGTAGAAGTATCGCAGCATCATCGGGTCGGCATGCTCCAGCCAGCGGGCGGCGGAGATGAAGGTGCCCTTGCTCTTGGACATTTTCTCGCTGTTCACGGTCAGAAAACCGTGAATATGAATTTTTTCGGGCAGGCTGTATCCCGCTGTTTTCAGCATTCCAGGCCAGAAGAGCGTGTGGAAATAGGTGATGTCTTTGCCGAGAAAATGATGGATTTCCACGTCGGGACTTTTCCACCAGTCCTCCAGTTTCTGACCGTTGCGATCGCACCACTGCTGCGTCGATGCGATGTACCCAACCGGGGCGTCGAACCAGACGTACCAGTAATTGCCAGGCGAATCGGGAATCTCAAAACCAAAGTAGGGCGCCGGTCGCGAGATGTCCCAGTCCTTCAGTTCCTGGCGGCCTTCTTTCGAATTCGCATCGCCCAGGAAATGCCCCCGCAAGTAGTTGGCGATTTCCTTTTGCAAATGCTCGCCGCCCTGGGTCCATACTTCCAGAAAATCGTGCAGTTGTTCCAGCTGGATAAACAGATGCGGAGCCGACCGGATCTCGGGACGCGTGCCGCTGAGCGTACTCACCGGATCCACCAGCTCAGCAGGTGTGTAGGTCTCACCACAGACGCTGCAGTTGTCGCCCGGCTGATCGGGAGCCCGGCATTTCGGACAGGTGCCCCGCACAAACCGGTCCGCCAGAAAAGTTCCCGCGGTCGTATCGAACAGCTGCTGCACATCCCGCTCAACGACCAGCCCCGCTGCACGAATCGAGGCCCAGATCTCCCCACAAATTCGCCGGTTTTCGTCGCTGTGGGTGCTGCCGTAGTTGTCAAAGCTGATCTGGAAACCGGCAAAGTCCCGTTCGTGTTCGGCCTGGCTGCGGGCAATCAGTTCCGCCTCGGTGATCTCTTCCTTCGCCGCCCGAATCATGATCGCCGTGCCGTGCGTGTCGTCGGCGCAAACAAACAGGACCTCGTGTCCGCGCAACCGCTGGAACCGCACCCAGATATCGGTTTGAATATACTCAACCAGATGCCCAATATGGATCGGCCCGTTGGCATAAGGCAATGCCGCCGTGACCAAAAGTCGACGTTGTTTCATCATGTTCGTGATTCAAAAATTTCCTGGGCGAAAAACGCTTGCCGCCGCAGTTGGCTGCAGTGTAGAACCGTTGTCCCCAACTGTTCGCCACCGGTCGAAAGAGTAAAACAGTTGTCCCCAACTATTCCCCACCGGTCAAAATAGCAGGACAGTTGTCCCAGGCTGTTCCAGACCATTCAAAGAGCAGGTAACAAATGGGGACAATTGTGCTACATTCGGCTTCAGGCAGGGACGGGTTGGGTTGTGGGGGTCATTCTAAAGCCAATCCACTCTGTACCGAAGGGCACACATGACCTCCAGCGACGACTGCTGCATTGACGATCCCGGCCGCATTTTTTCGCCCGGGCTTGTTTTCTTCCCCGAAATCATCCGCGAGAACATCCGGCAGTCGGTCGCGTTGTCCGGCGGCCCCGACCGGATCCGGCCCCACTTCAAAACGCACAAAACCGCCGAAATAGCCCGGATGCAAATCGATGCCGGGATCACCCGTCACAAGTGTGCAACGGTCGCCGAAGCCGAAATCCTCGCCACCACCGGTGCGAGCGACGTCCTGATCGCGTACCAGATGCTCGGTCCCAACATCCGCCGGGTTGCTCAACTGATAGAGCGTTTTCCCGCCGTCCGGTTCGCGACCCTGATCGATCACGTCGATGCCGTCGATCCCCTGGCACGTCAGATGGTTCAGTCGGGCCATTCGCTCGACGTCATGCTGGACCTCAATACCGGCATGGACCGCACGGGTTCGGCACTCTCCAGCCACGCGATCGAGCTGTATGAAATGCTCTCGACGACACCGGGCCTGCGGGCTGCCGGGTTGCACTGGTATGACGGCCACCACCATCAACCCGATCGCGAAGAACGCCAGCGGCAGGTCCTCGCCGGATGGAACCAGTTCACCGGTTTTCGGGACAAGCTGGCGATGTCAGGGCTGGAAGTCCCCGAAGTGGTATCCAGTGGCACCGGGTCGTTCGACATCCTGGCGGAAACCGGCGAACCCAGCCTGTCTGTCAGCCCCGGCACGACAACACTGTTCGATGCTGCGTCGATGGACGCCTTTCCCGAACTTCCATTTCGTCCCGCCGCGATGATTCTCACCCGGGTGATCAGCCACCCCGGCCCGAACCGGCTGACCCTCGACCTCGGCCACAAATCGGTCTCAGCCGACAAACCGCTGGCCGCCCGGGCCCGATTCCCCGCCTTGCCCGACGCCCGCATGGTCATGCAACACGAAGAGCATGCCGTCATCGAAACCGGCCGCGCCGCCACAATCCGTCTCGGCGACCATCTGCTGGCCATCCCCGGCCACGTCTGCCCCTCGGTCGCACTCCACCCGTTCGCCACCACGGTCGAAAACGGGCAAATCACCGGCCAGTGGCAAATCGCAGCGAGGAACCGGTCGATTACGATTTGAAAAAATTTCTCGCATGGCGACACCAGAGCACAGAGACTTTCAGGAATGCGTATGGGCAGAAAGCTGCGCCTTCGCGACGCGGTGCGGGAAAAAATCGGGATCAACCCTGGAACAGCCATTCCAGCTCAAGCGTCGCACCAGGAACGCAGGCGGGGGATACTGTTTGGCCGATCCGGTATGTTTCGATTTGGGTGTAGCGGTTACCAGTGGGATTTCGATGGACGATGATCGCGGCCGAGCGCGGCAGGACCACCCAGAATTCGGCAATTTGCTCCATCGCATAGAGCCGCTGTTTGACGACCAGGTCGTGCTCCTCGCTGGTCACCGCGACCTCGATTACGAGAGGAACCACAGGCGGAGTCGGACGCCCGCGGCGGTGTCCGGCATCGATCCAGCAAATATCCGGTTCCGGCAACGACTCGGTTTTCAGTAACCGAAGCCCAGCCTGGACTGAAACGACATATCGATCGCCAATCACTTGGTGACTCCAGGAATTGAGGTAACGGATCACATCGTCATGCTCTTCCGATGCAGGAGACATCACGGTCAAGACTCCCTCAATCAGTTCGATTCGATCGGGACGGCCGACGAACACCCCTGCCTCAACCATTTTGTTGACGTCATCAATCGTGAACAGCACGGGGCTGGTATTGGATGAGTTCATTTTCAGGTTCTCCTGGCAAGGGCCACTGCCAGAACGTATTGTATCCCGCCAGGGGCGACGGCGGAAACGTGTGAACCTTCATCGGGATCACTGTGGGTTGCCCGGAATCCAGGGGAAAAAGGCGCTGGTTCTCTTTTTGTAGTCGGCATATTCCGGGCGGCGGTCGGAGATGGTGCTTTCGAGAAGCGTCACGCCGGAGACTTTCATCAGCAAAACCGACATCAGCAGCGGGCTGAAAAACGTCCACCAGGCACCCCCTGCCGCAGCAACCAGGTACAACCCCCACCAGACGCAAAAGTCGCCAAAGTAATTCGGATGACGGGTGTAGCGCCACAATCCCGCATCGAGGACTTTGCCTTCGTTCGAGGGATCTGACTTGAACCGGGCCAGTTGCCAGTCCCCCACCGTTTCAAAGAACAGCCCGGTGGCCCAGAACAGCAGGCCCAGCGCGTCCAGCCAGCCGGGCGGACTTTCCAACCGGGTCCAACCCGCGACCTGCAGCGGCAACGCCACGGTCCAGAGGATCGCACTCTGCAACAGAAAAACCGTAAACAGACTGACCCACCAGAACCGTTCGCCATGCTTGTCCCGCATTGCGACATAACGCCGGTCTTCACCATGCCCCCAGTTTCGCCAGAGCAGAAACAGGG
>JBGSVU010000241.1:0-3819 GCA_041752775.1 Pirellulaceae bacterium
GAAGTCCGTGTTTCCGGCGTCATCCGCGGTTTGGGCGGGGTTCTGTTCCGGCTGCTGTGGGAATCGCCGACCTCTGGACCGCGACTGGACCTGGGATGGTTGCCGCCGGCCGCAAGGATAGTCGTGTCGATCCGCTGCGCCGGTTTGTTTGAAAACGAAGAAGGGAAACGCCTGCTCCAGGCCGCGGGCGAAGACATGCAGGCCACAATCGCCGGACTGGAAACGGCAACCGGGCTGAAACCCGACGAAGTCTCCCAACAGCTGATCGCCTTTTACATTGGCGAAGATCCATCGGTTTACGATTCGTTTTATGTTGCCCGGCTGAACCAGCCCGCGCCGCTGGATAAACTGGCTGATGCTCTCCAGCTGGAATCGGATGGCGCAAACGCACCCGGGGGTCAGGACCAGAGCCCGGACGGGGATGCCGTGTCGGACTCCGGGCGGATGTTCCGGCGGGGACCGTTGTCGGTTTGCGCGGTGGTCGACAGCGGACTGCAGCCGGGCGAGGTCTCGACGCTGCTGTTTGGCCCGCGGGATCTAGTGAATTCAACGCTTGCCGCTGGCGGGCAGCCGGCACTGGATGGAACCCTGGCGCGGCTGGCCGGGATGGCTGATAACGACCGGATGGTCAACGTGCTGGTGATGCCGGCAGCCCTGTTTAACGACGCCGGGCAGAAACTTGTGGCCGGCACCTGGTCGCCGCTGTTCAACCGCTTACGAACGCTGATTGACGATTCGTTGCGCGCGGCACTGTTGTCGCTGCACCTGGACCAGGACTGTTATCTGGAAATCGTGCTGGACCACAGCGTCGATTTGCGACCGGATGCAGCCCACGACCAGTTCGACCAGCAACTGGGCCGGTTGCGCAGCGAAGCGGCGGACCTGATTGCCCAGGCGCCGTCCCACCCCTGGTGGGACCGGGTCCGGTTGCAGATGGACAATATGATCAACGAAGTCTGTCGCCGGACGCGATCTGGCGTGGAAAACGACTGTGTCGTGGCGAACTGCTGGTTGCCGGCGGTGGCCGCGCACAATCTGTTCGGCGGTGGCGAGATTGCCCTGGCTGCGGCCAGAGGTTTTTCAGGACTGGATATTGCTGCAGCACCGGTTGCCACCGTGGACAGGCTGGCGACGCTGCAGGACCTGCTGTTGGTGCCGCGCGATCTGGAGATCACGACGAATCCCGACCTTGGACTGTTGCTGCAGGGACTGGCGACCGAAGTCAACGACCAGAATCGCGGAATGCCGTTTGAGTTCCGGATCCGGATGGAAGGAAACGACCTGCTGAAACAGGGGATCACCCAGAATCAGCGACCGGGTAATTTCAGCCTCGAGAAACAGCCTCTGGCGGAAATCCTGACTGAGATCATGGTCCGCGCCAATTCAGACAAAACGGCGACCGGGTCCGCCGATCCACGTTGCGAGCTGGTCTGGATTATCGGCGATGATCCGCAGCAACCGGGCCATCAAATGGTGCTGGTCACAACACGAACGGCAGTGACCGAAAAGAACCTGGTTCTGCCTCCCCAGTTTCGCGTTGCTGACCCCGAAGACTGATGGCCTGCCCCGCCTGTCCCCGTCCCGCGATGGAGAATCGCACGCACTGCCCGCAAATCGGCAGGGAAACCGGGCACAGCGCGGATGACCATCAAGTTCGGGTTGTCGGGAATAAACCGCTGAACTTTTGCAGGCTGACTCGCGTCGAAAAGACTGGTTCTGCTAGAATTCGGTATGGGGGCAACCGGTCGGGCTGGTCGAGTCACCGGTTTTCAGTCAACCACCTGGTTTCATGATGTTTTCGATAACCTGTAACGCCTGTACGGCCCGGCTGAAAGTCCGCAACGCGGCCCTGATCGGTCAATCACTTGCCTGCCCGCGGTGCGGGGAAATGGTTTCCGTCACTGCCCCTGACGGTTTTGTTCCGCCGGAGGTACCCAACTCTGATTCGGACGCGGTTTCCGACTCCGGAATTTCCCGCAGCAGTTCGCCGCAGGATGGCCTGACCGATTTCGAGGACATCCAGGCGGCCATCGAAGCCGCGGCGGCAAATCAGGGTGCCAAACGAGGTGCGACGCATTCGAATACAGCTGGCCGGCCGGAAACAGCCAGTAAGGATTCGACCCGGAAAAACACCATCCCAGGCCCCCTCGCCGTGACAGCCACGCGTGCCGCGGCAAACGCTTCCTTTGTCGCCGCACAATCCGAGCGCCGCCGCCAGTCCGCAAACGCCGACGCGGATCGTTTGGACAACAGCGGCAGAATGAATACGGGCCCAAACGTGGACTGGACCAGCCAGCGTACCTGGCAGCAAAAGAAGATTTTTATCGCCGCCGTTGCGTTGCTGTTCCTGGCCATCGCTGCCACCACGATTGTCTGGCTGTTGTTTGGATCTGGGGCGAATGGCGATCGGGGCGGAATCGCCAGCACCAACAGAGACAACAACAGCAACAGCATCAACAACGAATTCGTTCAACCGGTCGATTCCGACGGGGAACAGACTTCGGCCGCGAACCCGGAGGAAGGCAGCTCCATCGAAACCCGTTCGGAAAAAACGCCCGCGGCGGACGCGTCAGTCGACACAACGCAGGCCCTTCCGCAACCCGCCGAAAGTGCGAATTCAGATGCCAGCCCATCTCAGGATATCCCTGACGCTCGTGTCGACCAGGATGACCAGAAAGATCAGACGGCATCGCCCAAACCGGTTGACGACGGCCCTCCTCCAATCGCTGGCCTGGAGGGTTTGCCTGGAATCGATTCGCCGCTCAACAATTCGTCCGATCCGAATGCCGGACAACCCGGTTCGGATGGGGATGCCGCCATGCAGGATACCGTGCCGGTTGCCGGCAGCCGGGCCCAGTCCAATTTCAACCTTCCCTCCGCCGATTCGATCCCGGACGCATTGGGGGAACTGGGACCACTGCTTTCGGTCGGCGGAAATTCATTGAGCGAGCTGGGAACAGAAGCCAGTCGGGCTGGCAAAAACGCACCGGTCGGAATCCCCGCGTTTTTCATTCCGCGACCGCCTGCCGCTGCCCCGGTCAATTTCGAAAAGTCGCTGGGCGTTGAAGTCCGAAAAATTTCCTACCGCGATGTTCCGCTTTCGCTCGTTATCCGGGAACTGTCACAGCTGGCTGGCATTCCCGTGGCCTGGGACATCCGGGCTGTTGTCGATGCCAACCTGGATCCCCAGGTCCGCGTCACGATCGATATTGTGGACGGGACGATTGGTGACGCCCTGAAAGCGGCTGCGTCCCAGGCGGGATTGCAAATCGTCCAGCCCTCGACAACACCTTGGGGACTGGCACTGGTTCCCTCGGGGGATGACAAGATCGAAACGGTCCGGATGGCCGTCACTCAACCCGCCGGATCGGGAAGAGAACGCATGGATGCGCTGGCCAAAGAAATCCCCTTGCTGGTCGCGCCAGGCACCTGGACGGATTCGCCGGAAGGATTTTTTGTAACCGGCGATGGTGGCGAAATCGTGGTCAAACACAATCACCGCACAATTCGCCAGGTTCAAAAGCTGGTGGCAAGCCTCAACGCCGTCGCCGCCGATCCCAGCACGCAGCTGGTCACACGCAGCGGTTTGGCCCAGTCCACACTACAGATGCCCGCCAGCCTGAATCCGGACTTTGCCATGAACATCGAGGGTTTTCTCGCTCGTCTGGAAAAGCAGCAGAATATCTGCATTCTGGTCGACTGGTCGGTGGCCGGCCCCGCCGGATGGAACCTGAATACACGCGTACCCGGAGAATTTTCCGGCGACAGCAACCGGCAACTGCTGGACCGGCTGGCGCGTTCGATGGAACTGGAATGGCA
>JBGSVU010000242.1:0-19758 GCA_041752775.1 Pirellulaceae bacterium
CGACTTGAAGAAGTATCGCAAGAGCAAACGTGGCCCCAAGAAAAAAATCATCAAGCCACCACGCAAGCGCAACAAAACCCACGTCTCAACAGCTAAAATACTCAAACAGGCAAAAGAAAAAACACCTTGAAAGCCCTGGACGTCCCCGTCCGTTGAATGACACCAAGTACGATGGACGTCCGCGTCCGTCGAAACCGGGCGGCGACAAGTCCACCCGTGTGGCCCCCCGATTTCGAATGACGGCAAGGCCCCGGCGGATCAGGAAATTAACCATTTCCCTACAGCTCACTCGTGGCAATTCAGAGCCTGTCCCAAAAGGGGGCTGGCCCCCGAGAACACACCGCTCAGACACTAATTTCGAAAAAATGGTGTCTCAATTTCATTGACACGTTCCGGTGTCGGCCAACTGCTGCTCAGACCCCGCGCGTGAACGGCTACCTCAGGGTTGGCCTGAATCGGCGGGTTCCATCGCCCGCAGGTATTCCCGGTCGAATGCCGCCGACATGGCTTCGCGACCGGAATAGGGGCCGGGCTGGTAGCGCGAACTCGCGACCCCGAGTTGCGTCAGTTCCGAGACGTGCCAGTCTTCCAGGTTGGTCCTGTCCCAGAACGCAATTCCATCCGCCGGATTCCAGCGCTCGCTGTCCATCGAATCGGGATGAAACAGCCACTCGCATTCCACACGTGTCAGGCCCGGTTCCAGCGGCCACAGCGTGTGCACCATCACATAGTCGTGATGCAGCGACAACAACACGTTGGGGAACAAAACATAGAACCAGGCGCGCTGCAGCTCTTCATCCGAAAACCGGCCGACCGACAATCCACAGGCCCGACCGCTCTCCGTCAGCGAACCGCCGGGCTGGCTGACTTCCAGATAGCCACCCAGAAAAGGCCCTTCGATCAGGTCGTTGCCACCGGATTTCGGGGGTGACATGCGCGTCAAATCCGGATGAATCACCGCGCAGTGATAACACTCGCTGTAGTTCTGCGCGATCAGCTTCCAGTTGGCACGGACCGCATAGTCGCGCTGTCCGCCGCAAACCAGCCCGCCGAGATTCCACGCCTGGAATTTGTGCCACACCGGAGCAAAACCCTGGTCAAACGGTTCGGGTTCGCGCGCCAGACTGATCCAGACAAAACCCTCCCAGATTTCGCAGGCAACCGCATGCAGAGAATAGTCGTCGCGGCAAAAATTCTCGAACTGCGCTTCGTCGGGAACGCCGACCAGTTTCCCGTCCAGCCCATAGGTCCAGGCATGGTAGGGACACTGAATCGTGCGGGCAAACGTCCCGCGCTCCTCGCTGCAAATCCGCGTTCCCCGATGCCGACACAGATTCAGGTGGGCGCGAATCTGTCCATCCTGTCCACGTACGACAATCACCGATTCGGAACCGATCTGCCGCAGGCGCCACGCTCCCGCCGCCGGAAACTCACTGGTCCTGGCGACACACAACCAGCGCCGCGAAAAAATCCGTTCGTGCTCCCGGGCAAACACGGTGTCCGAGAGGTATGCGTCAGCCGGCAGGGTCTTCTGGCCCCGGGCGCCGATTTCAATACTGTTAAGAAAGGCCTTCATGGAATGGGTGCGGACGTTTGCGGCCGCAGGTTGAGCAAGTGATGGTGAGCGGCTATTCCCGGTTTCCCGGTTCCCCGCCGCTGGCCGGACGGGGAGTCGTGTTGTGAATGGTATTATGGATTTTTCCTTGCAGCGGCTGACCACTGGCCGTGCGAATCGCGTAAACAATTTCCATGCCCCACGTCGGGGTCAGGTCGGGAATCGTCAGCGCAACGGTCTTTCCGTCGGGCAACAGACGGGCCGACGCGACCTCCCAGCGGCGCTCGTTGTAGTGGTCAGAACCGTAATTGGCTGTGCGTTTCAAATCCCAGGCCTGAATGGCAAAGTTCGCCGGGTCGGCAACGGATTCGGGATCGATCGCGCCGCTGAATTCGATTTCAATTCCCTGGTCGGGCGCATGCAGTCCGACTGGCAGGTGAACGGGTTGGCCGGTATACCGGATCCGGTAGATTCCACCCGGCTGTTCCTGGGTGCTGCTCCAGGCAAACATGCCACAACAGTAGAGTTGACCATCCACCGGACTGAAACGCCCGCGCATGATCCCGGTCGGGAACTGGGGCAGGTCGAGGGCGCACATTCCACCCTGGACTTGCCCGGCGACATTTTCATGGGGCACGACATAAATTTTTCCGTAGCCATAGGAAAAGTTCAGCAACCGCCCGGCCAGCGGCCCCCAGCGGTCGCTGTCGACCCACAGCAGTTCGGCCGGCGAGCGGTCAAATGAATTGGTGATCCAGCACAGCGGTGATTCCATCGCCTGGTCCGAGGCGTCGCTCACGTCGTGGTAGCCAAACATGTTTCCATAAAAACCGCCCGGCGTAACCCAGTTGATCCTGTTTTTGGGATTCCAGTGTCCTTCCTGGTCCGTGACCACAAACGATCCGTCCGGGTTGATGCAAACACCATTGGCCGCGCGAAAACCGTTGGCAACAATCTCTGTGCGCTGACCGTCGGCACTGATTTTCAGCAGTGTTCCATGGTGCGGGACGAGAGCAGGCAGCGCGTGGCGCGCCGATTTCGCATAATAAAAATTCCCGTCGGCGTCGGTCTGCAACCCCATCGCGAATTCGTGAAAGTGTTCCGTCACCTGGTGGTCGTTATTGTAACACTCGTACCAGTCCATTTCGCCATCGCCATTCAGGTCGTGCAGCGCAACCAGCTGGTCCCGACAGGTGACAAAGATCACCCCATCACGCAGTTTGATTCCGAGTGGCTGGAACAGTCCCGCCGCGATGCGCCGCCACTGCAGCCTGCTGCCCGGACCGGTCTGGCCAATCCCGCTGACAGTCCAGACACCACCGTCCCAGGTGCAGACGACGGCTGCGTCCTGGCCCGGCAAAAAATCCAGGCCGGTGGTTCGCAACCGGCAATTCCAGGGATTGCTGGCCGGATGGTTCAATACGTCGACGGCATAGGGGCCATCGGCAGCATCGCGATCGATAGCGGTTTGCAGAACCTCCGGCCAGTTGGGCGGCCCACCCCGGGTCAAGGGTTCGAGGTCGGCTGGGGCGGGCAGCTGTCCGAGCGAATCGCACAGCCGACTGACTTGTTCGGCCCCGCTGACTGACGCCGAAAGCACGTTCAGTTTCAGCGGCGCAGCGCCAGCCGGAATCCGCAGTCGCAGGTTTCCGTCGCCGGTTGCGATCCAGGCCTGATCCGGCACCCGTCCGCCATCCGTCATCGCCGCAACGACCAGGCCTGCCGGATCGGGTGTCATTGCCGGTTTGCCGATTCGTCTGGCGACGATCGCCACGTTGTTGGTGGCGGGAGATTCATCACCTGCGAAATGTTTCCATCCGGCCACCAGCCCGCTGGCCAGATCTGCATCCGGTGTTGGCCCGAGGGCGCGCTGAAACAACCGCACGTCTTCGATCTCGCCGGTGAAAAAGCCCGGGTCGGGAAAGTCTTCGTTCGTCGCTCCGATGCGAATCACTGATCCAGCCAGCGGTTCCTTCACCGCGAGCGTACCACCGCCCGCCGGTTTTCCGTCCACAAAAAAGCGGACCGCGTGACCGTCGGCCTGCCATGTCATCGCCACATCGTGCCACGTGCCGTCGGCTACCGGTACAGTGGAGTGAACGGCTCCGACCCAGCCGACATCAAACGCCAGCTTTCCGCCCCGGACAAACAGCGACTGGCCATTGGCTACCCAGCCTTCTTCATCGACCGTTTTGCTGACGATGGTGCCGTCTGATTTGGTTCGGATTCTGGCCGCAATCGAAAAATCCTTCGTTGAAGTGTCCAGCAGGCTGCCCAGTTCAATCTGGTATAACGAGTTTCCGTCAAACGTCCTCGACGGAGGAGGGGCCTTTTGCAGCGCGGTTTCGTCCAGCGAAACCATCGACCCGCTGCGAACCTGGAAGGGTTGCCCGGTGCTGGCGACCTGCAAGACCAGTTCCTGTGGTCGCGGGCCGATGTTGAGCGTGCGAACGAAAACCGGTTGGCCGGCGGCGAATTTCAGGGCAGGAGATTCGAGGATTTCCGCTTCGCCGACCGTGTAACTGATCACGGTCTGTTTTCCATAGCGGTACAGGCCGCGATACCGGGCCCAGTTCCGGTCGAGCGGGCCGTAGTGTTTGTCGTCGCGACCTGCCAGGCGCCGGTCGTCGAAGGTGCCCGTACCTGGTTGGCCCCAGCCCGGTCCCGTGGGGTTTTTCAGATGGACGGGCCCGGCGACTTTTGGATGTTGTCCGTGCACGCCATTGAAATGGATCCCGTTGTAATCGATGAATCCGCCGCTCCACGCTCCCGCCATGCGGAGCGTGTCGTGGTCATAGATCATCCAGTGGGAACCGGCCGCGACTCCGCCCGGCCCGTCATCCAGCCGGATGGCGATTCCCTTTTGTGCGATGTTGGATCCATCGCGGCTGACTTCAATCGTGTTGATCAGGCTGGGTCCATAGTCCATCAGCGTCCACGGGCTGGACTCAACCGGTTTCGGTCCGCGGGTGTCACCGGCGGGAAGTCCCGCCAGATACTCTTCCGTGACGGCAAAATATTGCGACGGATTGTGTCGTTTCAGAAACGTTTCACGCAGGTAGTGAATCACCGCGTACTTCTGTTCAGGGACCATCCAGCGCTGGGAATTCATCATCCCGTAGCCGTGCGTCAGGGTTTGATAGAGCGTGTAGGGGTCGTTGCCCCGTTTGAACTGACCGGTGGGGAATCTGAGCGAGGTCGGCATCGATCCTTCGCCGTCCAGGTCGCCGTGGCAGCTGGCGCAGCGCAGCAGAAAAATCTCCTCTCCCTGAAGGAGCATTTTCCGGTCCAGTGCCGCGATCATCCCCCGATGATCCACGCGGCTTTCATATTCAGGAAGCGGGGCATTCGCAGCGAGTGAAGTTGCCGGCAACAGCTGAGCGGCGCGGGCTGGACCGTCTTTGGCAATCTCCTGGAGGTAGCGGACCAAATCCAGAAATTCGCTCCGGTCCGACAGCTGGTTGGCCAGTGCCTCGGGCATCGTCGAGAATTCTGCCCGTTTGCGATCTTCGACTGCGGACTGGCTGATCACCAGCGGCTGTGACAATTCCTCGATCCGGTCAATCTGGATACCGGTTTCAGTTTCTGCGACGACAATTCCTGACAGCTGCCGCCCGTCGTCCAGCATCAGGAGCGTGGTTTCGAATCCTTCGCGAATTTCAGCTGAAGGATGCAGGATCGAGTTGGCCAGTTTCTCGATGGATATCTCCCTTCGTTCCGCGAGGTCAGGTCCCAGCCGTCTGGCGCCGGACCCGGGTTCGTGACATTTGGCGCAGTTCATTTCTGGCCGAAAAAAAGCGATGGCGCCGCGGACGGGGTCGCCGAAGCGGGTCACGTCCGCTGCCAGCTGCGTCAAATCTTCGGCCGCCAGTTTTTCCGTCAGACGCATTTGCTGTCCCTGGAGCGTGCTTGCCAGAGTGGCCACCATCAGCAGGGCGAGGGCGCCAGCGACAGATATTGGGACACGATCCACGTTCGGTTTTTCCGGGACAAATGGGAGATTTGGCTGGCGGGAGACAGAGGTCAAGTATATCCCATGACGAATCCCTGTTTTTCGCTGGCGACAGCGAGGGAGATCTGCAAAGTGCGTAAAAGCGGCCTTTTTCAGCCTTGACCGGCGAAAATCAACCTGATAACGTCCGCCGCGCCGGGGCCAGCGGTGCGATGCAGTTTTTTGTTTTTTTTCCGGCAATCATGGTCTGGAACAATTGCATGAATCACAATATTTCCACAGGCAGTCCGGCCGGGACCACTTCCGGGGATTTGCATTTCGTCAGTGTTGCCAGGAACGCGAACAAAACAATGGATCCAACCCAACCCGCCGGACTTGAATTGACCGTGCTGATGCCCTGTCTGAACGAGGCAGAGACGCTGGAAGTCTGCATCAAAAAAGCACTGGGATGTATCGAAAAAATGGGCGTCCGGGGTGAAGTCCTGATTGCCGACAACGGCAGCACCGACGGTTCGCAGGAAATAGCGACCCGCAACGGAGCACGGGTGGTCAATGTCACAGCCCGGGGATACGGAGCGGCGCTGCAGGGCGGGATTCAGGCGGCCCGCGGCAAGTTCATCATTATGGCCGATGCCGATGACAGCTACGACTTTACGGCCCTGCAGCCTTTTGTTGAAAAGCTGCGTGAAGGCCATGACCTCGTGATGGGCAACCGGTTTCGGGGGGGGATTGAACCGGGTGCAATGCCACCGCTGCACCGGTACCTGGGCAACCCTGTGCTGAGTTTTATTGGGCGGCTGTTTTTCTGCGACAACATCCGGGATTTTCACTGTGGCCTGCGCGGATTTACGAAAGAGGCCGCGCAGCGAATGGATTTGCAGACAACCGGAATGGAGTTTGCCAGCGAGATGGTCGTCAAGGCTTCGCTGCTGAAAATGAATGTGTTCGAAGTGCCCACCACGCTTTCTCCGGATGGCCGCAGCCGGCCGCCACACCTGCGCAGCTGGCGCGACGGATGGCGCCACCTGAGATTTCTGCTGATGTACAGTCCGCGCTGGCTGTTCCTCTATCCCGGGGCCCTGCTGATGGTCGTGGGATTGTTGCTGGTGGGGTTGTTGTATGCGACGCCGGTGACTGTGGGGCGGGTGGTGTTTGACATCCACACGATGCTCTACGCTGCGGCCATGGTGATCGTCGGTTTTCAGGGGGTTCTGTTTGCGTTGCACACCAAGGTGTTTGCGATTAACGAAGGGTTGTTGCCACAGGACCCCAAGGTGGACCAGTTGAGCAAATGGATCAATCTGGAGTCGGGCCTGATCACCGGCGGCGTGTTGCTGGCGCTGGGAGTTGTGGCGACTTTTTATGCGGCTTTTCAGTGGCGGCAATATGAGTTTGGCGGGCTGGATCCCCGCAATACCATGCGGATCGCGATCGTGGCGGTGTTGATGCTGACCGTTGGTTTTCAAACCTGCCTGTCCAGTTTTTTCCTGAGCATACTCGGACTGAAACGCAAAACCAAAACAGCCTGACAAACCGTTTGCGAGCCTCCCCTGTTCCGGATCACCCAGTGGCCGGAAGTGTTTTCCTGAATTCCCACCTCCTGCCAGAAGTAGCCCCGTGAAATTTGGTGACCGATTACTGCAGCGTTGGCGGATTGGCAAGGCCGACCGCTGGATCCGGCCCAACTCCCGGCTGCTCGACATTGGCTGTGATGACGGCGCCATTTTCGTGCAGCTGGAGCAGAAACTGGCACCCAGCATCGGCGTTGATCCGGGAATCGAAAATGACCGAAAGGTCGGCAAAGGCCAACTGATTCGCGGACTGTTCCCCGAAGCGCTGCCGGACGATTCGCCGTTTGACGCGGTCACGATGCTGGCGGTTCTGGAACACATTCCCAAAGACAGCCAGGAACAAATGGCCCGCGATATTGCCCGTTTCCTCAAACCAGGAGGACGCCTGATCATCACGGTGCCTTCTCCGCTGGTGGATCACGTGCTGGTGGTTCTGCGATTCCTCCGGATCGTGGACGCCTCCACGCTGGACGAACATTTTGGATACCGCCCGTCGCAGACGCCGCAGCTGTTCGGATCCGCCGGACTGCATCTGCTCAAGGCCGGGCGTTTCCAGCTGGGGTTGAACCATCTCTTCGTGTTCGAAAAACCGGCAGCCTGAGTTGAAAGCACGATTCCCGGTTGTTTCAGGCCTTGCGGCCCCGGCGCATGACCAGGACTCCGGTGATAATCACGACACCGCCGACGATCTGGGAGATCAGGGGTTTTTCGCCGAGGAAAATCCATCCACCCGCAACGGCGATGACGGTGACAACGTTCTGGAAAATGGCTGCGTGCGATCCGCCCAGAATCTTGACGCCCGTATTCCACAACGCATAAGCCAGTCCGGTCGAAAAAGCGCCGCTGAAAACAATGGCCGCGAACATCCACGGTTCAAGAATCCGGTCCAGATGCTGTCCGAGTACCGGTGCAACATACAGCAGGTGCAGCGGCGTGGTGGAGACACTGGCAATGAACGTCAACTGCAGCGGTGTGATGTTGCTGCGCAGGATCGAGCGGTTGAGAACCGTGGCGGTCGCCCAGCTGAAGGCCGCCGACAGCATCAGCAGGTTGCCAAAAAAATACGAGCTCTCCAGCAAACTGATTTCCATGGCGCTGAACAGCGTCACAATCAGGGTCCCGGTCATGGTGATGGCGAATCCGGTCCAGGCAATTCCCGGCAGCCGTTCGTGCAGGAAAAAGAACGACAGTACGGCCGTCCACATCGGCATCGATGACAACAGCAGGGCTGTGTTGCCAGCCGTCGTGTGGATGATGCCGTTGAGATAAAACACGATGTACACGATTCCGGTCAGCGCCGAAAAAATCGCCACGCGAAACCACGGAATGGGTTTTTCAGTTGTGGAGCGCGGCCAAAAGGGTTTCCTCCTCAGGCGGCTTTCCACCAGAACGCAGATTCCGAGAGCCAGTGTCGCAAACAACAGCCGGACGGCGTTGAATACGAAGGGTTCCATTTTCCCGATCGCGTCCTTGAAGATCACGATGTTGATGCCCCAGATCAGCGTGGTGGCCAGCAGGCAGCTGTCGGCGAACCAGTGCCGGTGGTGAACCGGAAAGGGCGCAGGAGTCGGGGGATGGCTGCCCGCATTCCCGTTGCCGGGCTGTTGAACTTCGCTGCCTGGATCCGCGACCGAGACACCGGAGGTCGCTTTCGGCAGGCCGCCGATGCTACTTGTCATTCGGCGCCTTGAGCGAATTGTCGGCTGCCGTCAGTTCGCCTTTCAGGGCCACCGCCGAATTGCGATAGAGGAACAGGTTGTCGCTTTCCAGCGCACCGTTGACCAGTTGCAGGGCCTGTTCGGTCTGGCCGACTTTCTGCAGGAAGCGGGCGAAATAGTAGGCTGCTTCGGGCGGCAGATTGCGGCTTTGCGCCGCGCGGCTGAACCAGACGTTGGCCTGTTCCATATTTTTCTGGCGAAAGTAAACCCAGCCGAGAACAGTTGCGGCAAAGGGGTTCTGGGGTTGTTGCTGCATGTTTTTCTGGGCCTGTTCGAGGGCCCGGGCCAGTTTTTCACTGCTGGACGATTCCGCCAGTGCCATGGCCCAGAGATTTGCAACTTCGGAATTGTTCGGGTCCAGTTTGACCAGTTCGGCGAAACGGCTTTCCGCCAGCTCGTACGATTGCTGGGCGAATGCCATCTTGCCTTTCAGCAACGTAGCGGCGGGCATGTTGCCGGCCAGGTTTTCGACTTTGGCGAGGGCCTGGTTGGCCAGGTCAAAATTTTCCTGGTTGACCTGCCAGGTGGCGTACTGGGTCAACACGCTGACATTCTCCGGGTGGTTCTCAAAGGCCTTCTGGACCCACTGGCCAGCTTCTTCGGCCTTGCCAGTCTGCTGGTAGAACGTTGCCAACAGCAGCTCGGCCTCGGGGGCGTTTTTTTCTGCCGCAGAATATTTTTTCAGAAAATCCAGGCTCTCTTCGGGCTTCTCCTGCCGAAAAGCGACTTCGCCCAGCCGCAACCAGGTCCGCGCGTTTTCCGGATCACGCTCGCGCAACTGTTCCAGCGCCTGTCGGGCCTGGTCGACTTTCTGGTCGAGGATGTACAAATCGATTCTTGCATCGAGATTGCTGTCGGAAAAATGCGCGGCCACCACCGGGTCGGTGGCCGGGTTGGCCTGCATCAGCTGGTCGGCTTTTTCCAGCAGGACCCGCGCGTCGGTGCGCCGCTGCTGGGAAAGTGCCAGCCGGGCAAAGGCCGTGTAGACCAGCGGGTAATCGGCATGTTTGAGCGACGTTTCCTCCAGCATGACAGACCCCTGAGCCGCGTTTCCGCCGGCAAAATACATCGCCGACATCAACAGGCCTGCCGGTGGCATGGTCGGGTGTTCGGCCGCTGCAGCATCCAGTGTCGCTCGCGCCTCCTCAGGTTTGGTATCGACCACATTGCCGGCGGCGGTGGCATAGGCGGCCTTCAGTTCGGCGCTCAGGCCGCTTTTGCCGGGCGTCAGCTGGACCAGTTCGTTGACCAGAAAATCGATGGCCCGCTGGCGGTCTTCGGGGATCTGTTTGTTCTCCGATCCGGACAGCTGGGCGCTGTCGCCCGTCGCCGGTTCCTGGGGCGCTGCGGCGGTCGGTATTTTTTCTGTTTGTGGCGCCGGCAACCCATCGGCCTGGCCGACCCAGGTTCCAGCCGCAACAGGGACCAGCACCAGCCGACAGAAAATACTCACTGACTTGGAATTGGGTCGCATGGTTCAGTTTCCTCGTAATTCTTCAGCTTTGAGATCAGTCAATATCCGCAGCGTGGCTGGTGACTGGTTGAGAACATAAAAATGCAGTCCGGGGATCCCCGCCGAGATCAATTCTTCGCACTGGCGCGTCGCCCATTCAACACCGACCTCGAATTGCCACTGGGGATCATCACGCCGCTCCAGTTGAGCCACCAGTCCCTCCGGCAAGCGCGCACCGCACATCGAACTGATGCGGCGAATCTGCGAAAGACTGGTCACCGGCAGGACACCTGGAACAACCGGTTTTTCAATTCCTGCCCGGCGACACTGTTCGACAAACCGGAAAAAGTCGGCGTTGTCATAAAACAGCTGGGTCACAATCACGTCGGCACCCGCATCGACCTTGCGTCGCAGATTGTCGATATCCGCCTGGCCGCTGGTGGCCTCGCGATGGGTCTCCGGATAACCGGCCACGAGAATTCCAAAATCGGGGAACTCGCCGCGGATCAGCTCGACCAGTTCGCTGGCAAAACGCAATCCGCCCGGTGTTGCCTGGAATTTTTCCGACCCGGCCGGCGGGTCGCCCCGCAACGCGACAATATAACTGATCCCCTGGTCCCGCGCCCGTTCCAGATATTCCCGCAGCTGCTCCACCGTCTGGCCGACCACCGTCAGGTGCGAAGCCACGGGCAACCGGCAATCGGCCTGGACCTGGCAGAGGATTTCCAGCGTCTTGCCCTGCGTGGATCCGCCGGCACCATAGGTACAAGTGACAAAATCGGGAGCAAACTCCGTCAGCTGACGCAGCTGTTCGCGCAGCAATTCTTCGCCACGTTCCGTTTTCGGGGGAAACAGCTCGTAGGAGAGTCCCAGCTGTCCGGGGGCAAAAAAATCAGAAAGTTTCATCAGGCAGACAGAGCACCAGCGTCAACAAAATCAGCAACAGGGGAATTTCCCATCATAGTTGCGGTTACCCCCACTCCGCCATGCCCGAACCGGGAATTCGCTTTGCAGCTTTCGCCATTTTGCCAGCGTTGACTTGGGGACCCGGCGGTGACCTCGGGACCCGGCGCTGACCAGCACCGGGCCCGGCAGCGCCCGAACCAACGAATGGCCTGTGAAGATCTGGCTGGCAGGCGGCAAAAACCGTCGCTGGCCGTTTTGCCTGGACCAGGCAGTGACTATACTCACGAATTGCCCGAAAAAACCCTTGCCCGCTGGGGAGCTTGAGTGCTGCTCCCAGCCCACCGACGGGGCGCCCCATTCTGGCTCGCCCGCCAATTTTCCTGACTGTCGTCCTGAATCTGATTCGAATGCCCAACTCAAAAACCAGAATCTGCTGCATTGGTGCCGGCTACGTTGGCGGTCCCACCATGGCCATGATTGCCAGCAAGTGTCCCGACATCGACGTCCACGTGGTCGACATGAACCAGGCCCGCATCGATGCGTGGAATTCGGACGTGTTGCCCATCTACGAACCCGGTCTGCAGGAAGTCGTCCTGCAGGCGCGCGGACGGAACCTGGTTTTTTCGACCAACGTCGACCAGGCGATTCGCGATTCCAACATGATTTTCATTTCGGTCAACACACCGACCAAAAACTTTGGTGTGGGTGCCGGCCGGGCGGCCAACCTGGAATTCATCGAAAAGTGCGCCCGACAGATCGCCAGCGTTTCCGACGGCCACAAAATCGTTGTGGAAAAATCAACGCTCCCCGTGCGAACCGCCGAAGCTGTCAAACGGATTCTTTGCACCTCCTCGAAAAACGGGGCGACCTTTGACGTGCTCAGCAACCCGGAGTTCCTCGCCGAAGGCACTGCCATCGCCGACCTGCTCCAGCCCGATCGGGTCCTGATCGGAGGGGAATCCGACCGGGCCATCCAGAAACTGGTCGATGTCTACGCCCGGTGGGTCGACCGGGACCGGATCCTGACGACCAATCTCTGGAGCAGCGAGCTGTCGAAACTGACCGCCAACGCTTTTCTGGCCCAGCGGGTTTCTTCCATCAACGCCATTAGCGCACTGTGCGAAGTCACCGGCGCGGATGTCGATGAAGTCGCCGCGGCCATCGGAACCGATTCCAGGATCGGCCCAAAATTCCTCAAGGCTTCGGTCGGATTCGGTGGCTCCTGTTTCCAGAAGGACATCCTGAACCTGGTCTATCTGTGCGAACATTTCGGGCTGAACGAAGTCGCCGCGTACTGGGAACAGGTCGTCAAAATGAACGACCACCAGAAAAGCCGCTTTTCACAGAAAATCGTCAAGACCATGTTCAACACAGTCTCCGGAAAACGAATCGCCATCTGGGGCTTTGCTTTCAAAAAAGACACCAACGACACGCGCGAGTCGGCCGCGATCCATGTCTGCCGCGACCTGCTGCGCGAACAGGCGATCCTCAATATCTTTGACCCCAAAGTTTCCGACGAACAGATTCGCAACGACCTCCGCGAGGCGATGATCAACGGCAGTGGAGAACTGAGCGCACTGGACCGGCAACTGATCGAGAAAAACGTTCACGTGACTTCCAGCAAACAGTCCGCAGCCAGCGGCGCCCACGCGATCGCCGTGCTGACCGAATGGGACGAGTTCAAAACCGCCGACTTCGGCACGATTTTTGACTCGATGCAGAAACCGGCCTTCCTGTTCGATGGTCGCAACATCCTCGATCACGCGCAGCTCAGCCAAATCGGCTTTGATGTGCACGCCATCGGCAAACGCATCGATCTTGCGGGATAATCCTTTGACGCGACCGGCGCAATCGCGTCCCGTCCGATGACCCTGATGGAAGTTGGGGTGACGGGACGGACGCTGGATGGGTTTCTGTCGCGAGTAAACGGTGGCCTCCGCTCGCGAACGGTCGCCCGATTTACTGGGTCCAATTTACATGGTGGGGCGGTTGTCGCGCCGCGGCGCCTGCGGCTGCTTGTCATTGGCCGCCTGGAATTCGGTTTTCTGCCCCCACAGCCAGAATACGAGCCCGGCGATCGCGCCGACTGCGGCCGCAGAAACAACTGCCGAGGGGCTGCTGGTAAAAGTCGAATTCTGGGCGGCCGCCTGAGTCACCAGCACCAGGCCCGTCACGCTGATCAGCAAACCGAGGGCATCCGACAAAATCTCGCGCAGATTCAGTTTCAGCCGGAACAGTAACAGGAACTTGGTCAGAACCAGCTGCCCCACAAAACTGACGACTCCTGCCGCCATGACGGCAAAGGCCGACCAGTAAAACCAGGGATGAGCCATGTACTGGGCCAGATCGTAAATCGGTTGCAGCAGCCCCGCCGAAATTTCCCGAACCGTTTCGCTTTCGTTCAGCTTCTGGCCCAGATCCTGGGCCCGTTCAGTAACGCTGCCCGCCGTCGGTGCCGGCTCCAGCTCCTGGCAGATCGCAGTGCCAGCCAGACAGTTCGAAAAAACAAACGCCCCAACCATTAACCAGTTTCGCATTTTCATTTCCTCCCGGCAGTTGCTCGCAAACAAGTCGGCCGGAACACCCGAACCCAAACCAGTTTTCCCCATGGCAGCAACCGATTCGCCCACCATCTGCCGATCTTGCGAAGATTATCGCCGTTGCCGGAAAAAGCAGCAAGCCTGAGCGAACGATTCGCGATGGCTCACGCGGAAGATCCGGGCTAGAATGGGGCTCATGAAAGAGACGATACTGGACATCGCGAAACGGGTGGATGCTTTTTTTATGGAAAAGTCACCGATTCACGAGACGATGCAGCGTCTGGCTGCTGCCTTGAAGGAAATGAACATCCCCTTTGCGATCGCCGGAGCCATGGCCGCCAATGCTCATGGACACAAACGTACGACTGCCGATGTCGATGTGCTGATGCGGCGGTCCGACCTGAACCGTTTCAGGGAGCGATGGATCG
The DNA here is from genome assembly GCA_041752775.1 of Pirellulaceae bacterium. Classification (GTDB taxonomy): domain Bacteria; phylum Planctomycetota; class Planctomycetia; order Pirellulales; family Pirellulaceae; genus BJ22. The sequence goes on from JBGSVU010000242.1 coordinate 14,124, forward strand.
GGCTGGGATGGGCAGACAAGTTCGCCGGGTCGAAAGGTTTCAGGGATACACAGAACAATGTCACCGTCGATGTGTTGATCGTGGGTGACTATCCGGGAGACGGCTTGCCCAAACCGGTGGCCTTCCCCGAACCGGAAACCGTCGCGGAATTCCGCGAGGATTTGATGCCCTACATCTCACTTGTTTCCCTGATCGAGCTGAAACTGGCCAGCGCCATGACGGCGGCGCACCGGTTGCAGGATTTTGCGGACGTGATCCAGCTGATTCGCGCCAACAGTTTGCCGCGGGAATACGGGGACACGCTCAACCCCTACGTCCGCGAAAAGTTTCTGGAGATGTGGCAATCCGCACAAGTCGAGGAAGACTACTGATCGTAAACACAACCAGCCCGTCGCTGTACCGCTATCCCAGCAGCATCTGCAGGTCATCGGCGGTCAACGTCCGGATCAGGCTGTTGTTGCCCGAGATAATCGAGTCCGCGAGGTCCCGTTTGGTTTTTTGCAACTCAAGGATTTTTTCCTCGACGGTCCCCTTCGCAATCATCCGGTATGCGAATACGTTTTTCGTCTGGCCAATGCGATGTGCCCGGTCGATCGCCTGGGCTTCGGCTGCCGGATTCCACCATGGATCGAGCATGTAAACATAGTCGGCGGCAGTCAGATTCAACCCGTGGCCGCCCGCCTTCAGACTGATCAGGAACAGCTGGCAACCGTCGTCTTTCTGGAATCGGTTCACGCGCGACTTGCGATCGTTCGTTTTGCCATCGAGATACTCGTAACGGATCTTCCGCTGTTTCAGGTCATTCTCCAAAAGGCCGAGCAGCGACGTGAACTGCGAAAAGACCAGCACCTTGTGCCCTTCGCCCATGACTTCTTCCAGTAGCTCCAGCAGCAAATCCAGCTTGGCGCCGCGGGCAGCCTGCTTGGGATTCACCAGCCGTCCATCGCAGGCCGCCTGTCGCAGCCGCAGCAGCGCTTCCAGCACATGAATCTTCGAACGACTGATTCCCAACTCGCGAACAGTATCGCCCAGTTTGATGCGATAATGATCGCGCAACTCGTTGTATTGCCGTGCCTGCTTCGGGCTCATTTCACAGAACAGGGTCTGTTCCGTTTTGTCGGGCAACTCTTTCAGAACCTCATTTTTGGTCCGCCGCAGGATAAATGGCCGAATCGCCTTTGAAAGCTGCTGCAGGGACTCGGGTTCACAGTCGGCACGGTTGAACGCGGCAAACGCCTGGCTGTGACCGAGCAGCCCCGGATTCAGAAAACGGAACTGCGACCAGAGATCGCCCAGATGATTCTCGATCGGCGTCCCTGTCATCGCCAGCCGGTGATCGGCTCGCAGCAGATAGCACGATTTGGCTGCGTCCGTTTTCGGATTCTTGATCGCCTGGGCTTCGTCCAGAATCGCATAGTCAAATTCGATCGCCGACAATCGCTCGATATCCTTGCGCAATGTCCCGTAAGTCGTCAACACGATATCCGCCGTCGCAAGTTGATCGACCCGTTCGCGCCGCGTGATGCCGGTGAAATCGACGACGTTCAGTTTCGGAGCAAACTTTTCCGCTTCCTCGATCCAGTTGAAAACCAGACTCTTCGGAACAACCACCAGCGACGGCTTGCGAACCTCATCTTTCTTCAACCGCCGCGCGCGACGTTGTTCCAGTAACGACAACACCTGAATCGTTTTCCCCAGCCCCATGTCGTCGGCCAGGCATCCGCCGAAACCAAATTCCTGCAGGAACCCGAACCACCCCAGGCCATCCCGTTGATATTCACGCAACTCGCCCTGAAACGTCTTTGGCTCCTTGCCCGGCTTAATCCCTTCAAACGCTGCGAGTTGTTTGCGAAATTTTCTGAAGCCCGCATCGATTTTGACTGGATCGGTTTTGGCCTGTTCCTGCAGCAGTGAATCCAGCAACAACGCCTGGGCCCGGCCAAACCGCATCGTGTCGCCATCCGCGGTCGCGAGTTCCAGAAACTTTCCGAACCGTTCGACCCACTCGGTCGGCAACAGGCCGTGCGATCCATCATCCAGCCGCACAAAATTTTCCTTGCGGCGGACGGCCTGCAATAATACCGGCAGCGGCACAATTTGATCGGCATAAGCCGCTCCGCCTGACAGGTCGAACCAGTCCAACCCGCTGGTGACTTCGAACGAAAACATGCCAGGTGCCACCAGCGGACGCCCCTCGGCTTCCAGCAACCATCCGATCGCACTCAGCCTTTCCCCCAGTTCCGGGATCGAGGCATACTTGACTTCGACGGCTCCCACTCCCACCGGAATCAATGCGTCGGTCGCGATCAACTGGTGCAGGTGAGCCCGCTCCGACTCTGAATCGCGGGTGAGAAATCTCGAGTTGGGTGGATCAAAAACTTTTGAGCCCGAATCGTTGCCAGCCGGAAAATCCTGTTGGCCGTATCGAAAGAGGGGTTTCGCTGCCAGACGCATTTCGCTCAAGTCACGTGGCATCCGGTCAGGCCACAGGATTTTCAGCACGGGCTGGGGCACACCGGCTTGTTCGCGAAGTCCCCAGGATTCCGGCCAGACCAACCTCGGCAGAAACGACAGACCCAGCAAAGTCTGAATCAAACCGTCGCGCTGTTCGGCGGGAAGCAGCTGATCTCCCTGCTGCATGAAGTGCTGCAACCAGGGTTGATACTCCGGATCGATTTTTCCCAGCAAATCCGGCAACAGAACGGTTCCCGATTCCCAGGCCCAGACAACCTCCCGGACGGAAAAAACCTGTTCGCCCGCTGCGATCTGCAGGGTCATCCGGATTTGACTGGCATCGACATCGCTCAACACGATTTGCAGCTGCAGGGTTTCGGTCGCGAACCTCTCGACTTTCAGGGGTTCAGGCTGCGTTGTGCGGTCGGCCCGCCAGTACAGTCGTCCCGTGCCCGCAATCTCGCGCAGCAGGAACGAGGAACAGTCGTCGTTGATCTCAAAACCGTCGATGATCGGCCGATAGCTGTTTCGCCGGCGCCAGGATGGAGTGTACCGGCCAAAGCCGTAGTAAACATCTTCATAGAGGCCATTGTCCGGGTTGGCACCCAGCAACTCGGTAATGATGTTCGCATCGATCGGCGGAAAGGTGTTTTCGCGTTCCTCCAGTTCGTCATGCGTCGCTACCGGCATTTTGTGCCACGGACGGGGCGTCTCCGTTTCGTCATGCAACAGTACATGCAAACGAGGCCACCCGGAGTTCTGGACCGAAAGGTCCAGCAAATACCAGACCGTTTCGGAGGAACCTCGCCGCGAGCGCTGGGCCAGTTGTTCTCCCTGAACACGCGCCACCCGCTGCTGAATCGCATCGATCATCAGTTTCCAGGGAGCCGGTGAAGGCGGTACCTCGGGCGCGGCCGGTGGCCCGGAAATCGTTGTCACCGCAGCTTGGTGGCCTTCGGCGGAACTGCTTTCCCGGTCCAGCAGGATGCGACCATCAACCACGGAATGCCCTGCCTGCTGCATCATCCGGATGATTTCACGCGATTCGGCGTCGTCATGCCCGGAGCGCAGGGGAGCAGGCACTGACGGGCGGGTATGGATCAATTCGTCCAGAGCACGCAGCACCGCCCAGACGTGCTTGCAGGAACCCGCCCTGTCGAACTGGGGGCAACTGCATTCCGCCCCACGGACGTTCTCCCGCGACCGGTCGAGTTTAACCTCGACATCGTAGCGGCGACTGGCTGAACCTCGAACCTTGGCCGTCACCTGTTCGGCCGCAACACTCCCGATCGCTACCCGGCCAGAGCGATAATAAGCGTCACCGCGAGTCCGGTCAGCAAAAGCAAACTCGTCACGCAAATCTTCACAAAAATTGACGTCCGTCATCGCAGGCATCCGTGCAAAAAAGGGCATTCCGGGGATCGGCAGCAGGTCATTTACAGTAAAGTCTGCGGTCAAAAATGTCGGGTCGGAACAGTCAAAAATTGTAACCCGCACCGAACCGATTTCCCTACAGGGGTTTTGTAAGGAACTGGGCAGGACGAGCCGAATGGCCCGGGTCGCCGATTGACCCGACAGTGGCCATCGATTGGTGCCGCGGATTGCCTCCGATTCGCCTGTCGCCCGGCCAATTTCGATTGGAATTTCGATTGGTGCCACCCACCTATTGAGTATTGGCGGAAAACGTTGCTTCCGCCCGGATAAACCGGACGGAGAGCCAGTGGAAGCCGCGCTCCAACAGTAGCCGCCAGTTGTCGCTCCGCCGGATAAATCCGGCGGAAGCGTGTGCCGAATGGAAACACGCCAATTGGCCGATTGGTGCCACCGGCCGATTGGCGGCCGATTGGTGCCACCCACCTATCTTCTTCGTGACCCACCTGTTTTCGTCATTGAGGCGGTGGATGAGGCAAATGCTTGGTTTCGCCAGCGGCGGCTTCGAATGATTCGTTTCCAGAGGGACTTGAGCTGGTCCTGCAAGCATTGACTTCACATCGGCCCGCAGCCCTCCGAATACGGGGTGTTCAGCGGGAAAAGGGATTTTTTGAGCGCACCGGCCCAGGACTCGTGCTACCGTTGTCCTGTTGATTGACATTTGCCCGGCGCCGGATCACGATACAGGCCGGATGCGTTGCAATTGGGGAGGTGGGAATGGACTGGTGGGCGAATCGGTTCTGGTACCGGGGCGTTGCCATTCTGCAAAAGCCTGTCCGGGAAAGGGTTTGACTTTCCCGACTATCAGGGAGGTCTGATCTTCCCCTGGGCAGGCAGTAAGGACAGCAATTAGTTGAACGTTTCATCCCGTTAAACCAAATCCATCCCATGCTCCTCCAGAAATTTATCGCCAGCCTGGTTCTGGTTCTGCTGGCCGGACCTTCCTTCACAACGGCTCTGCCGCAAGACGCCGACAACGTTCCCGCCCGGCAACAGGGCGACCCTGCCGCACAGGACGGCGGTAATAAACCGGATGAAACTCCCAAAAACGCCGGGCCGGCTCTTGTCCTGACCAACGCGCGAATCGTGACACTCGACAGCAGCGGTGTGATTGAGTCGGGTTCGGTCGTGATCGTCGAGGGAAAAATTGCGGCGGTTGGCAAAACGGTCGATATCCCCGACGGCGCGAAACAGATCGACTGCGGCGGAAAGACCATCACACCAGGTTTGATCGACGCCCGCAGCCGGCTGTGGCTGGACGCCGGATCATCCAACCAGTCGGGTGGCGCAGCGTCACTCGACATCTGTGACGGCATCGATCCTTACAGCGATGACTGGATCGATGTAGTCCGTGGCGGCGTGACTGCGGTTTATCTGCAGCCGGCCGGTAACGACATCTGTGCCGGAGTCGGCGCCGTTCTCGCGGCAGCTCCTGCGCATCCCGCCGACTCGGCCAGCAGCGACTCGCTCACCATTCTGAAACACGACGCCGGATTACAGGCGGCGCTCGGTGTCGGCAATTCAACAACGGGCCGCGCGCGGGCCCAACAGTACGACCGGCTGAAAAAACTGTTTGCCGACGCCAAAAAGTACCAGGAAGAATGGAAAACATGGAACGAATACCAGGCCAGGAAAAAAGCCGGGGAAGAAAAGGCCAAAACAGCGACCGCTGAAGGGGACTCGCCCCGCGAAGGCCGCGGTCGCGCGGAACCCGCCGGTGGCGCAGCGACCCCACCGACCCGTCGCGGAC
>JBGSVU010000243.1:0-2169 GCA_041752775.1 Pirellulaceae bacterium
CGGAGAGCATGGAAGTGATGGCGATCGGATGGTAGCCGCCAGTTGTCGCCCCACCGGATAAATCCGGTGGAAGCGGGTGGAAGCGAATTGGATGCATGTAGTTGCCAGTCGTTGCTTCCGCCAGGATAAACCGGACGGAGAGCATGGAAGTGATGGCGATCGGATGGTAGCCGCCAGTTGTCGCCCCACCGGATAAATCCGGTGGAAGCGGGTGGAAGCGGGTGGAAGCGGGTGGAAGCGAATTGGATGCTGGCCAGTGCCGTTGTGAGTTTGCGGGGCGGCGGTTTTTGCGCCAAGTTTGGATGAAAGGCAGTTTTGCGCTGCGTTTGCAGCTGGCAGTCATTCAGCCGTTGAACAGGAAGTGGCAGATGTCGCCATCCTGCATCACGTAGGATTTGCCTTCGATTCGCAGTTTGCCCGCCTGGCGAATGGCGGCTTCGTTTTTGTACTGCTCGAGGTCGGCGAGGGAGTAGACTTCGCAGCGAATAAAACCGCGTTCGAAATCCGAGTGGATCACGCCTGCCGCCTGGGGGGCTGTGGCGCCGCTGGGAATCGTCCACGCGCGGACTTCCTTTTCACCGGCCGTGAAATAACTCTGCAAACCGAGTGTGTGATAAGCCGCGCGCGCCAGCACCGACAGCGCGGGTTCGTCCAGCCCCACGGCCTGTAGCATCTCGTCGCGATCGGCGAGTTCCAGTTCGGCAATCTCGGATTCGATTTTGGCACAGACGACAACCACGCCGGCGTTGACGGATGCGGCGTGCTGCCGGACCCGTTGCACCAGTTCGTGTTCGCCCTTTAAATCATCTTCGGAAACGTTGGCGACATACAGGATCGGCTTGGCGGTCATCAGCCCCATGCCGCGCACGACACGGGCCTGGTCGGCCGTCATTTTGCAGGAGCGCAGAGGCTGGTCTGTGGCCAGATGGGCCAGGCAGAGGTCAATGGTTTCCAGCCGCAGTTTGGCTTCCTTGTCGTTCAGCCGCGACGCCCGTTCGGCTTTGCCCCGCGACCCTTCCAGCGTATCGACGTCGGCCAGCAGCAATTCGATGTCGATCGTGCTGATGTCGGCCAGGGGATCGACCGAACCGCTGACATGGATCACGTCTTCGTCGACGAAGCAGCGCACGACCTGAATGATCGCATCGACTTCGCGAATGTGGCTGAGGAACTTGTTGCCCAGTCCTTCCCCCTGGCTGGCACCGCGAACGATTCCGGCGATATCGACGAGCTTGAGGGCCGCCGGGATGATTTTTTGCGGTTTGATGTACCGCGTGATCATTTCCAGCCGGTCGTCGGGCACGCTGACGATCCCCTCGTTGGGCTCGATCGTGCAAAAGGGGTAATTGGCGGCCTGGGCGTTCTGGCTGCTGGTCAGTGCGTTAAAAAGAGTGCTTTTGCCCACATTGGGCAGTCCCACGATACCGGCTTCCATAGTGCGTCGAGTTGAAAATACGGGTTCCAGAAGTTTGAATGGCAGCCAACGGGCGCACCACGATTTGACCGGAAATGGTATCTCCCTGGGGAGTTTTATTCCATGCCGGGCAGCGGGAAGCGGCGGGGAAACGCGAAATCAGAATTTTCGCAGGCTGTTTCTGGTCACGCCCTGCTGCGGTTCGTCCAGCATCTGCATGGCGGTGATTTTCCAGGCACCATCGACCAGTTCGACGCGAAAAGCGGCTTCGTACTGGTTCAAACGCTGATGGATATGTCCCCAGTGTTCGATCGATCCCAGCAGGTTCCATTTGCAGCGGTAGTCAAACGCCGGGTTGCCGGTGGCGACCGGGATCCCACCGGAAGCCGATGCCTGGCCCGCCGCGGGCCCTGCCGCAGGACCTGCCGGGATCGCGGTTTCGTCCAGACTTCCCGCGAGGATGTTGACTTCGTCGATTCGCGCGACCGCGCCACCCTGCTCGCGAATTCGCAGGCTGTTCTGAATGTCGAGGTATAGCTTTTTCAGCAACGGCCCATCGACGCTGCGGGCCAGTGAATCGTAAACGTCCGTTTCGCGGTAGTAGTCAAAGGCGCGAAACATGTTTTCGTGCAGCCGCGAAAACACATCTTCTGCAGTCGCTGCGGAAACCGGCGCAAAGCCGCGTTCGCCAGGCAAATCGATACGGGCCAGCGGCCAGGCCAATGCCGCACCGGCCAGCAACATTCCGGCCAGGG
>JBGSVU010000244.1:0-10351 GCA_041752775.1 Pirellulaceae bacterium
ACTAACATTGTCGCTAGTGATTTTGCCGATTGTGATCATCGCCTCCCAGGAATCGTTGCGGGCGATCCCCGATTCGATTCGCGAGGCCTCGTTCGGGCTGGGGGCGACGCGCTGGCAGATGGTTCGGCGGTCGGTGATTCCGGCGGCGACGCCCGGGATCATGACCGGCGCGATTCTGGCGCTCAGCCGGGCTCTGGGTGAGGCGGCGCCGTTGCTGGCGGTGATGGGAGGGGTGATTTCGACCAGTGGCCTGACCAGTTTGATGGACAAATCGCCGACTTTGCCCGTGACGATCTTTCGCTGGTCGCACGATGAGAACAAATATTTTGAAAATACGGCCGCGGCAGCGATCATTGTCTTGCTGGGAATGCTTTTAATCATGAATTCCCTCGCAATTCTGATACGATACCGGGCAGAGAAACTGAAAGGATAAACCCGGCGGAAACCGTTTCCGTCGTGGGCAGGAGCCACCCCACAGCCATGACAAGTTCAGCTTCGACGACCCGCCCCAGGTCCGACCCGGGCCAGTCCTCACACCGAATCAGGAACCAGCCGGATCTGGCCATGAATAACCCCCCTGTATCCATTACGAATTCCGCGACCGTGGGCATGCCCCAGGTGCCTGATTCCGCGGCAGCCGCCCGGCGTGCCCGTGTCGAGCAGGCGCTGCCTGCGCTGACGATCGGTGACTTCAGCGCGTGGTATGGCGACTTTCAGGCGCTGCACAGTCTCTCTCTGCAGATTCCCCGCAACAGCGTCACGGCCTTTATCGGTCCAAGCGGATGTGGCAAGAGCACGTTGCTGCGCTGGATCAACCGGATGAACGACATGGTGCCCGGTGCGGTGGCGCGGGGCAGGCTGGTCCTGCACGAAAAGGCCGGCGAGATCGACGTTCTGGCCCGTTCCACCGATGTGGTCGAATTGCGGCGGCATGTGGGGATTGTTTTTCAGAAACCGAATCCGTTTCCGAAATCGATTTACGACAATGTGGCGTTCGGACCGCGGTTGCACTTCCGGCTGAAGCAGTCCGAACTGGACCAGCTGGTGGAGTGGGCCCTGAAGAAAGCCGCGCTGTGGGATGAAGTCCGCGACCGGCTGAAGAAATCCGCACTCGGACTTTCCGGTGGCCAGCAACAGCGGCTGTGCATCGCGCGGGCCATCGCGGTTGGTCCCGAAGTCCTGTTGATGGACGAGCCCTGTTCGGCACTCGATCCGGCTTCCACCTCGCGGGTGGAAGACCTGATTTTCGAACTGGCCCAGCAATACACCATCGTGATGGTGACCCACAACATGCAACAGGCCTCCCGCTGCAGCGACCGGACCGCCTTCTTTTTCGAAGGCCGGATCGTTGAGCAGGGGCACACCGAAGATGTGTTCACGCGTCCGCGCGAGAAAAGAACTGAAGATTATGTTTCGGGGAAATTCGGCTAGTGCCCTGTCCGGATCCGGTCCTGCAGTTGGGGAACGTGTGACAGAAGTCCCCTTCTGGAAGATTCCGGCTGAGGACGATAACCGGTCACCACTGCGGAAGCGGCGGCTGGCCTGATGCGTGTGATGGAGTTGCCACTCCATCGATTTGAAATCCACCTGCTCCGTCCCCCTTTGTCCCTTTTCAGGAAACGGCCAACCGCGATGTCCAGACATTTGCAACGCGACATGGAAAGTCTGCAGCGTCAGTTGATGAATCTGTTCGCCACGGTCGAGCAGATGATCGACAACGCCACCCGTGCGCTGTGCGAGCGGCGTCTGGAACTGGTTTCGAACATCCGGTCCATCGACCACCAGGTCAACGAGATGGATGTGTTGATCGAGGAGGACTGTCTGAAGATTCTGGCGCTGCACCAGCCCGTGGCGGGGGATTTGCGGCGGATTTCTTCGGTTTTGAAAATCAATATCGATCTGGAACGGATTGGCGACCTCGCCAAAAACATTGCCGAACGCGCCGAGGGAGTGCACCAGTACCCATGGTTCCCGATCCCCGACCGGCTGGCGGAAATGTCCCGCCAGGCGACCCGGATGGTCCGCATGTCGCTCGATGCATTTGTCAATTCCGATCCGCTGCTGGCCAAGAAAGTCATCCAGTGCGATGCCGCGGTGGACGACCTGAACCGCAGCATTATCCAGGAGTTGCAGGACCTTATGCGCTCCGATGTTTCGCTGCTGGAACCGGCCCTGCACTGCTTCTCGGCGTCGCGACATATCGAGCGAATTGCCGACCACGCCGAAAACATTGCTGAAGATGTGGTTTACCTCGTCGACGGTGACATCGTCCGCCACAAGCATGGCGAATTTTCCACCGGCAAATCATCCTGATCCAAACCATGAAACTGACCAACAGCATGACCCAACACAGAATCCTGATCGTTGAAGACGACCGGTCGCTGACCGGAGTACTGGAGTACAATCTCGCGCAGAACGATTATCAGGTCCTCACGGCCCGCGACGGCCAGGAAGGGTTGACGCGCGCCCGGGCCGACCAGCCTGACCTGATTCTGCTCGATGTGATGTTGCCGCGCGCCGACGGGCTGGACGTTTGCCGGGCCCTGCGGGCCGGTCGTTCGACCGCTGAAATTCCGATCATCATGCTCACGGCACGGGGCGAAGAATCCGACCAGATCGCCGGTTACCGTGTCGGTGCCGATGATTACGTTTCGAAGCCTTTCAGTGTCCGGATTCTGCTGGAGCGAATTCGTCTGTTGCTGAAAAACAAAAGCCGCCCGGCAACCGCCACAAATCTGCCCGATCCGGAAAGCTCGGGCGACGTGGTTTCGCGCAGTGGACTGACGATTGACCGGGTCCGGCACCGGGTCACGCTGAAGGGCCAGCCGCTGGAGCTGACACCCACCGAGTTTCGCATGCTGGACACGCTGATCCGGCAACCGGGGCGCGTGTTTGAACGGAGCGACCTGATCGATTCGGCGCTCGGATCGGACACCATTGTGCAGGACCGCACGATCGACGTGCACATCCGTTCGTTGCGAAAAAAACTGGGCGATTCGGCGGATGTGATCCAGACGGTTCGGGGATTTGGCTACCGGTTCGCAGAAACTCCGGAAGCGTCCGAATAGCCCCGGCCCGGTCTGAAAAAAAAATGTGTCGGCCGGGCACCCGTCGCGACAGACGGCATTTCAGCCTGTTTTCTCCGAAAGTCGCCCTTTGGCCCTTCGTTCTGCCAGCAATCGCCGGCAACTTTCCGGAAATTGCGTGCAATCCCGCGCCGGGGCCTGTAGAATGCGCCCATGGCAACAATACCGAACTGGCACCTGTGACAACCATCAACTTTGCAATTCAGAGTTGTCATCCAGCGACAGGGAGCACCCGCCATGAAAAATTTCCAGCGCCATCCACTTGCACCTGCGGTCAACTGGACCATTCTTCCGTCGATACCTTCGGATCCGTCGGTCGAGGCGATCAAACGCTGTTATGATCTGGAGTATCTGTTACTGGGCGACTTGCGTCAGCTGGTGGACGAACCTCCCACGGCGCAGACCCGTTTCGGGATGCTGGTGACACTGGACCGGCTGCTGGAGAATCTTCCGCGGCGGCTGGAACTGACCAGCGAACAGGGTTACATGGCAGAAGTTCTGGAAGAGCGTCCCAACTGGCATGACAGGATCGAAAACCTGCTGGATGCGAACAGGGACTGTATTTCCAGGCTGGACGAGTTGCGCCGGCGAATTGCGCGCGAGCTGCCTTTTGCAGAAACCGCGCGGCGCGTCAGTCAGGACTTGAGAGAATGGATGGATTCACTGGAATCCATCCGGGAACACGAAGGCCAAATGCTGCAGAACGCTTTTGCCCTGGACATCGGAGGAGAAGCGTGAGGATACAATCGTAAAAATTCCAATAATTGGCCAACTCGCCCAAATTGATTTCCAGCAGGGGTTGGTCATCGGTGGAATCGTCGTCGCCTCACTGCTGGGGCTGATGATGCTGGCGTTCGTCGTGAAATACGGATCACTCTGGTTCCAGGCCTACATGTCCGACGCCGATGTCGGAGTCCTGAGTCTGGTCGGAATGGGTTTTCGCCAGGTCAAACCGGGCCTGATCGTGACGGCGAAAATCATGGGCCGGCAGGCGGGCCTGAACATTGACCGCAAAAGTGGCATGAGCACGGCCGCCCTCGAAGCCCACTACCTGGCCGGGGGCGACGTGATGCAGGTTGTGACGGCCATTATCGCCGCGCACCGGGCCGGAATAGACCTCGATTTTGACCGGGCGGCGGCGATTGATCTGGCGGGACGGGACGTGCTGGATGCCGTGCGAACCAGCGTCTTTCCCAAGGTCATCGATTGCCCGGAACCCAAAAACAGCCTCAAGGGAACCCTGAGCGCCATCGCCCAAAACGGTGTCGAACTGCGCGTCCGGGCCCGGGTTACCGTTCGTACCAATCTTGACCAGCTGATCGGTGGTGCGACGGAAGAAACCATCATCGCCCGCGTGGGCCAGGGAATCATTTCCGCCATCGGCTCCTCCGCGACGCACATGGAAGTCATGGAGATGCCCTCCCGGATTTCCAAGGGTGTGCTCGGGCGGGCCCTCGATTCCAACACCGCTTTCGAAATCGTCTCCATCGATATCGCCGAAATCGACGTCGGTGAAAACATTGGTGCCAGACTGCAGTCCGACCAGGCCGAAGCCGATACGCGGATGGCCCGGGCCCTGGCCGAAGTCCGCCGGACCAACGCCGTCGCCAATCATCAGGAAATGAAAGCCCGTGTGGCGGGAAACCGTGCGGATCTGGTTCTCGCCGAAGCCCTCGTTCCGTCAGGCCTGGCCGTGGCGTTTCGCGCCGGGCAACTGTACATTAACGGAGCTGACCGGGTGGTTCCTGCCCTGCCGGGCAAGACATTGCCCCGCATCGCTGTCGCGCGGCCTGTTGACGGACCGGACACCCCCGACGGAGATCCGCCGGAAACTCCGGCAGTCTCTGATGGAGAACGGGAATGAATTTGTTTAAATGGTGGAGCGGACGTTTCACCGAACGGGGAAGGGCCGTCAAACTCTATCGCAGCGGCATGGATCGCGCCAAAAAACGCGACACCGACGGAGCCATCAGGGATTACACCGATGCCATCCGGCTGTCGAATGATTTGCCCGACGTCTGCGCCATGGCGCTCTACAACCGCGCGCTGATGTACCTTGCTGCCGAAGACGCCAAAAAGGCCACCGCCGACCTGAAAACGGTCCTGAACATGGCCAAAGCGCCCAACGACATCAAGATCGAAGCGAAACAGCGGTTGACCCGCATGAAGACCAAGGCCCGCATGAGCAGCGAATAGCCCGAATCGTTCGCTTCACTGCCCCGCTCCGAAATGTTGCCGCAGAAAAATGCTGTAGCGCATCCAGTCTCCTTCGGTCAGGTCATGGCCGTCCGGCCGGACGTGGTACGACGTCGGGCCCACGATGGTCTGCTCTCCCGGTGGTGGCATCTCGGATGTCGTCATGGATGTCTGCCCCAGCAGGGCATAGACCGGCGCCGCGTGAACCAGCGACAGATACTCGCCTCGCGGATCCGCCCACAGATCGTCGCTCGCGCTGCCAATACACACGCCGCGCGGGGCAATCAGTCCGATCAACTGATGCTGGTCGAACGGCAATTCCTGTTCGCCGTTCCCGTAGCCGGCAAACCGGGGTGCGAACCAGTAGGGAAAAACCGTGGCGATGCGTTCGACCGTTTCGCCGTATTTTCTCCGCGACAGCGCCGCACCCCCACAACCGCTTTCGTTGGAAATCGCCACGGCGAAACGCGGGTCCTGGGCCGCAGCCCACAGTGCCGTCTTGCCACCCCGCGAATGACCGATCACCGCGATCTGGTCCGCGCGAATGGATTCGTCAGAACGCAAACAGTCCGCAACCCGGCTGGCCGCCCAGGCCCAGGCAGTCAGACAGCCCCAGTGATCGGGCCGTTCCCGCGAGTCATTGAAAACCCGGTCGCATGCCGCCCGGATTCCGGCACCATTGGCCTCGGCCCGGTCCGGATCGACATCGCTGGTATGAAAAACTGCAACCGAAAATCCATGTTCCACCAGCATCGAAACCGGCAGAAATCCGGCTGGTTTTCCGATGGCCCGGTTCACATCCGGACGTTCGCGATTGTGTATCAGAACGATGGCCGGATGCGGGCCGTCATCGGCGGGCTGGAATATCAGGAAGGGAAACTGAATCAGTTCCTGCCCTTGATGCGTGCAGATCGCCCGAACGGAACGGGTTTTGATGCGGGGATCGATCGCGGAAACCACCGCCGGTTCAATTTCAAACCGGGTAGTTGTCTGTTCCAGTTCGGCCGGCGGCCGTCCGTACATCTGCGATGAAAACAGTTCCAGAATTTTTTCCCGCTGTGCTGGCCAGTTGTCTGCCGTGACGTTCATCGCATCCGGACCCAGCACATCCGGCAGGACATATTCTGGCACCCCCAATTCGCGATAGTTGGAATCACCTTCCCGGGACATTTGTTCGACCCTGCCCGCGGCGGCGGTCCACGGCCGACCGGATTCGCTCGTCATGGTTTCACGTCCTGGCAGGTCCCGGACGAATTTGCTGATCCGTTTTGCCAGCTCTTCGCTGCCCCTTTCGTTGAAATGGACGTTCACGGGCCGTTGCCACTGGTCGATGTTTTCGAGGGCGGGCGAATACAGATCGAGCACGTCGATTCCCTGCGCATCGACAATCGTCCGGGCGATTGCGTTGTAATGCAGAGGATCACCGACGTCGCGCCACGGCTTGACGCCGCCCGGGGGGACAGGGGTCGTTGTGACGAAAACGGTTTTTGCTCCGGTCTGTTTCAGCCGTCGGACGATTTCCGTCAGCTGTTGGCGATAGATTTCCGGTTCTGCCTGGCGGGGATCATCCGGCCCGCTGGAGCTGGCATCCGCACCAGGTGAGATTCGTTTCAGGTCGTGCAGCCCGAAATTGAAGAAAATCAAATCAACCGGGCCGGCATCGGCCAGCCAGCGATCGAGACACTGGATTCCGTGTGTTGTGCCCGCGCAATTTTCGTCGCGACCGTCCTCGAGAGTCGGGCGTGAAACCACGGCGATGTCCGCGAGTTGCTGTTTGACGAAAGGCGTGGTGGCCATCGAAATCGAATCACCGAGAATCAGGACCCTTATTCGGTTGTCAGTCTCCTGGGTTGCCCACAGGGGTCCCGACTGGGTCACCAGAAAAATTGCCATCCAGAAAATTCTGCTCATCGAATTGCACTCCGGAAAAGGGGCTGTCAGGCCCCAATTCCAGCTGGGTGGGCCGCGTCCGGCGTCCCAACCGGGGGCCTGTATGGATTTGTTGCCGGTTGCCAGAATTGTAACTGCAGGTCCCGGTTTGCTAGAATCCAGGTCTTCAGAACATTGAAGGTGTACTTATTAAAGGTGTACTTGCTGCCTGTCCCCAAAGGGGATCGACCCCTGCCAAGGCAGAGAGGGTCAGACCCCTTTGGGGACAGTTTCTTAACCCAGGGCCGTACCATGATTCGTTCGATTTGTCTCGCGGGCACAATGCTGTTGTCTCCTTTTTTCGCGGCGGTTGGGGCCCAGGAAACCGGCGGCCCCGCACCGGAAAACTGGGCGGCTTTTCGCGGGAACGGAACCAGTCTGGTCTCGGGGTTGACTCTGCCACTCCAGTGGGACGACGAAACAAACATCGTCTGGACAGCCGACATACCGGGATACGGCCAGTCCAGCCCGGTGATTTGGGGCAACAAGGTTTTTGTAACAACCATGCAGGGGGAACGCAAAGAGACACCGACCATCGCCTGTTATGGTCTGGAAGACGGACAAAAAATCTGGCAGCAGGACTTTGCGGCCAGTCAGACTTTTACGCCCAAAGGCCAGGTCACGTCGCTGGAATACTACTCACGCAGCGCGCCGACTCCTGCGGTGGATGCCGCGATGGTCTACGCGTTTTTTGAAAGCGGCGAACTCGTGGCGACCGATCACGACGGCAACGTTCGCTGGCAACGTTCGCTGGTGAAGGAGTACGGCGAGTTTCTGGGAAACCACGGCGTCGGCAGTTCGGTCGCGATCAATGACGATTCGATTTTTGTTCTGGTTGCACACGAGGGGCCGAGTTACCTGTTGGCGGTGGACAAATCGACCGGAGAAAACATCTGGAAAGCCGACCTCGCACCGAAGGTCTCGTGGAGTTCGCCCACTCTGGCGGGTAACCTCGTGCTGCTGTCCATTTCCGGATCGGTTCAGGCTTTCCATGTCGCGACCGGGAATCCGGTCTGGTCGGTTGGCGACGTCTCGGGCAACACGGTGGCATCGATCACGGTTCACGACGATCTGGCCATCGTCGGATCGAGCGAGCGGGACCAGAACCTGGCGATCCGCTTTGACCCGACAGGAGAATCCGACAAAACCGGAATTGTCTGGCGCAGCAGCGAGGCTACCAGCTCATTCGGATCACCGCTCTACCTCGATGGACTGGTCTACTTTGTTGACAAAGCCGGGATCGCGTACGCCGTGGATGCCCAAAGCGGCCAGACGAAATGGAAAGAGCGTTTGAGCGGATCTTCGTGGGCCTCCCCGGTTGGGACCCGCGACCGGATCTTTTTTTTCGCCAAAGAAGGGCCTGCCGACGTGGTTGCCGCCGGCCCGGAATTCCGGCGAATCGGCACGAACAGTCTGACCGTGGCCGACAAACTGTATGGCGTTGCCGTGGCTGATTCCCGGTTTGTGATTCGCTCCGGCTCCCGGCTGCTCTGCGTTGGCAACCAGCAGCCCGCGGAACAGGCCGGTTCCGGGACTACTTCCGCAACGCTGTCTTTGCCCGAGTTTCCGGCAACGGTCACCAGCTTTGGCGCGGCTGTGTCTGACGGATTTCTGTATGTCTATGGCGGAAACATGGGTGCGGCACACGGGTATTCGGTCGAAGGGCAGAACAATATTTTTCGGCGTGTGAAGCTGCATTCCGGAAGTGAATGGGAATCACTGGGCGAAGTTCCGCGGCGGCAGGGCCTGGCCCTCGTGGCGCACAACAGCAAAGTCTATCGCATCGGCGGGTTCGAAGCCCGCAATGCGGCTGGCGAAGACGAAATTCTGGTTTCGACCCCGGATTTTGAAGTGTTTGATCCGACGACGTCCACCTGGACAGCGCTGGAGCCGCTGCCTGAACCCCGTTCCAGCTTCGATGCGGTCGTCGCCGGTGACATTCTGTATGTCGTCGGCGGATGGGCTCTGAGTGAGGGAGACGACGATTCCCGCTGGCACGAAACGGCGTGGCAAATGGATTTGAGTCAGGACAAAGCCGTGTGGAAACCATTGCCCGCTCCGCCAGCCACCCGTCGCGCTCACGCTCTGGCCGAATTGAACGGAAAAATCTACATGATCGGCGGCATGGATGAAGACGGCGATCCGACGACCAGTGCTTTTGTTTATGACACGACTGCCGGGCAATGGAGCGAAGCGCCGGAATTGCCAGGTGAACCGATGGACGGATTTGGGTCGTCGGCTTTTAACACGGGGGGACGCATCATCGTCAGCACGTTCAGTGGCCAGGTGCTGCAGTTGAGCGAAGACGGCACGGCCTGGGAGCAGCTTCCAAAACTTGAAACGGGCCGTTTCTTTCACCGTCTGGTCGCGATCGACCAAACCCGCTTTGCCATCCTTGGTGGAACCAGTGGTGCCAGCAAGGAAACCAGTGTCCTGGTGATCGACCGCACAGCCAGAAAATAATACCGGCTGCCATTGAAGGGTTCGCGCGAAGTTGGCAATTTCGGCTGCGCACACAACGATGCCAGGTTCAGTCTGCCCGGCCGGGCCAGTTGCCCCACCAGTTGCGGAAGAGGGTCCACTGGGATCGCATGAATTCGCGCTGGCTGTCGGCCAGTCGATCCGACGGGTTGAAGTGGTGTTCGTATTCCGGGTTGCCTTCCAGCACCATCAGGTATTTGTAATATAGCACCAGGTCCGGGCCCTCATCAAATGTCGACAGCACCGACAGCGCACTGTCGAGTTCTCCAGCCAGCCGCCGCGAAAGGACGCAACCGGTTGCCGCCCGCTGGCAGAGCTGCACCAGACGCAGGACTTCGGTCGGCAACGCGTTGCCGACACCTGTGATGGCACCCGCGGCACCACAGCGCACAAACCCGTGAAATACCTGTGTGTCCACACCCACCATCAGCGTCAGTGAGGGGTTGCCGCTGGTGATCTGTTCGGCGGCATAGCTGAGCGAAGCGGAGCCCCCAAATTCCTTGAAGCCGACAAGCGACGGAAACTGCCGGTGCAAGTCAAAAAACAGATCCGCACGCGTTTCGAACCCGTAGTAGGGGCTGTTGTAAATCACCGCCGGCAGTTCGCCGCCGGCGCGCAGGATCGCGGCAAAATGTTCCCGCTGGGCGGCCGGTGAAGTG
>JBGSVU010000245.1:0-1714 GCA_041752775.1 Pirellulaceae bacterium
ATGTGGATAGCGTGCGGCAGACGATGTCGGACAGAATAAAGGACTCTTCCCGTCCGGAAACGATCCAGGTTGTGCCTTCCCCATCGTTGGCGGCGATCAACAGGTGGTCTTTGGCGTACGAGAACCGGAATCGCTCTACGAAAGTGGCCGGGATGGTCAGTCCTGCGAGGTCGTCCAGCCAGGGAATCCCCAGTCGGTCCGCAGCCTTCCGTAGCGATGATGGTGGTTCCCGCCCGAAAGTCGGCGGGGTACTGTCTTGCTCGCTGTCCTGTTCAAAAGTGGGCCGACCCGTGGAAGCGAGCCGGGATTCAGAAAATTTGGCAGGCCGGTGTTTGTCTGTTTCGCCGGGCGGAACTGGGGCAGGGCAACCTTTTCGATGACACGGGCACCCGGCTCGATCTCCCAAACCACCTGAAGTTCTTCGCCCAGCCCATCGTCTTCCACAGACGAAAGTGTCACCAGGTTCTGGGGGCCGGAAAACGAAGGACGCAGCGCGGCCGGTGGCAGGCTGCTGGATTTGACTTCATCCACAACCCACCGCCGGGACCTCACCTGAATCAACTGTCCTTTTTCCGGAATGCCCACGCAATTCGATCCAATGTCAAAACAATTCGAAAACGCTCAATATTCGTCGATCACCAGTAGTCATGTCGTGACACCAGCATACAATTTCCGACATGGCAAAACAATTAGGGCTGATAGTCGTGGCGTTATTTCCGAAGCCACAAGGTCCACAGCCCGCAGGGTGAGCGATCAAAGCGCTCAATGGCTGTCACGGAAAGTCGCTACTTCAAACTGGACGTCGGTCAATTTACGGCTCGGGTTTCGGATTCAATCAATGGCATCCAGACGAAACAAAGTTGGGAGCAAGGTCCCGGTCCAAGCGGAATCTTCGGCTTCTTCTGTCGCAGATTGGCTAACCGAGTTTTCGAAATCCATCGATGAAGTTGCGCAGGCAATCACGTGTTTGAACAGGGAGCAAGATGGTTCAGTCACAATTCGCTTGTCTGATCCTAAAAGACAAGTTCAATACCTCAAGAAAGCGATCAAAGAGACAGAATACCTTGATGCAAATTCACCTTTGGAGGCCGATGACAACAGCGAGATTCTTGACGAAATCGAATCGGTTTTCCGTCCGTGCCTGAAAGAGGCATGCAAATTTTTTTACGGAGTACCAAACCCGGAATGGACGTTTACTTTGGTTTCTCAGTTGGGCGCGATTCTGGCCAAGCCGGTCGTGGCAATACAGAATTTGATCGAAAACAAGTTTCCAGGGCAGGGTAGGTCACCAAATGATGTTGTCTTGCGGCACTTGATGGCCTTGAGTCAATCACGTTTTTGCGGAGGGTTCGTGCCGCCCTCCAGATTTCCAGGTGAGTTGAAAACCAATCAGCCTCCATCTCAAAAGGTCAACCTGAGTTCGCCAGAAGCCGGCGAGTCATTGCTCCGGAGCCTTAACCGAGTTCAAGCAGAGTTATTTGCGACGATTGGGACAAAAGAATTCTGGACGAAATTTGCTGGAGCCGTTAGTGAACTTAGCGATACAATCACGTCCGCATTTCCTGTTTTTCTGAAGCCCGGTCGGTCGATGCCGATACAAGTCGAAGTAATAAAAGCAAGAAATCGAGGGGCTAAAATTGCGCGTTTGACATTTCCATTTGACAGGAGGCAAGAGGGCATTTCGTTCGAACTGTTTGGATACGACCCAAATGGC
>JBGSVU010000246.1:0-11173 GCA_041752775.1 Pirellulaceae bacterium
CTGAAGGCCAACACCAGCCGGTTTATGGCCAACAGTCTGGTCACAAAGATCAAGGCCAGCCAGATTGTTTCGGCCGCCCAGGCCCGCGGAATTGGATTGACGGCCGAAGAGTGGCAGGCCATCTGTCGAAACTCCCGCAACGTAATCGAAGTCTTTCGTGGCTGTAATCCCAACCGGGTAGCAGCCATCGAGCGAGCGGGAGGCCTGGACAAAGTCCATTTCAAACCCGGTTACCTCAAGGACTTCAAGTCCCTGAAAAAAGGCCCCGCCGGTGAATATGCCATCGAGGCGACAGAATTCCGGAAATATATCAAAGACAACTACGACATGGTCCCCGAAGGCAATCGCTACCGGTTGCGCGCCAAACGTGACAGCTCCAGCAACAAACCCTACCTCGACCGTACCAGTCCCGTACCCGAACGCGACGCGGCCGGAAAACCCAAATCGGACAACTGGGGACCGTGGCTGGACAATCACGTGCTGGAAGGAAAAATGATCGGCGGAAAAAAATATTACGCGATCAAACATCCGGACCAAAAGCCGATCGTGCCCGACATCGACCGGTTGTGGTATGCCGAAATCGGATCGGATGGTCGCGTCGGCAAGTCCGGCGTGCTGAAAGGCAAAAACTGGCTTCCCAATGATGACCCTCGCGAAGTCGTGTACTGGAACCAGATGATTTCCAAAGCCCTGCATTCCATCACCGGCAAGAAAATCGACTGGCGCGGCTATCAACATGGCAAAAGTGCTGACTACACGACGCCCCACAAAATCACCGGTGAAGTCGCCCCGGGATGGCCCAAACGAAACGACGCCGGTGTTTTCCTGATCGAAAATGAACCGATCGTGATCAAAGTCAACGGCAGCCTGTTCGTGACCGACTGGAACGGTCTCGGCACATTCATGAAGTCGATGGAAATCCTGAACGTCAAATACCCCTGGGCCAAATCCATCGTCAAATAGGGCTGAAAAAGCTGAGCCCGCCGCTGTCTACGAAGTAAACTTCCGGCGCGGGCTGCCCTGTCCGCCACGCACGTCGTCAAGAGGGATTCGTCCCCAATTGGCATCCGGCGTTTCCAGAATTCGCAAAGCCATCGCCCCCGGTACGCGCGGCGACCGGCCGCCAGCGAGTTCTGGCCGATGCGGTCAGCTGCCCAGTCTCCCGTCCGTTCCGCCCGGCCCGGCCGGGTTCTCCAGGATCGAATCGGTCCCCCTCGCCGGTTAAAGCCGCTTGCCGCCATCGAGATTTATGACCGGAAACCTTAACATAAGTGGCGTAGGTTGATGGACTCCGGCCTGGCCCGCAGTGGTGGCAGGCGATTTCTCCTGAAAAGCACCTTTTTTTGAACCAAACCATGACATTGAGATATTGTGCGAGATTGAAAACTTCAGTCCCCTTCCGTCTGGTCACAGGCGTGATCGGATTGGGTCTGTTTCTGGGTTGCGAACGCAGTGTTTCGCCCCCGGCCCCAAACCCACCCGCGACCACCAGTTCGGCAACCGAAAACGCAGGGTTGATCGCCGATGCAGAAACCGAATCGACGGCGAATGACTCAGCCGAAAAGGCAACGAACAGCGAGGCACTGGTCCGGACTGAGGATTTCGGTGGGCGGCCTGAGTTCATGGTGATGGCCTACAACGTCGAAAACCTCTTCGACATCGATGGCCAGGCCCTGTTTGATGACTACCAGTCGTCGCGGTATGGAGCACCCCAGCTGCTGAAAAAGCTGCGGGGAATTACCGAAGTCCTGAAGCAATTTCAGGAAGGCAAGGGCCCCGAGATCGTTCTTTTTCAGGAGCTTGAACATGACTTGACCCCGGCAGCAGGCCCGATCGACTACGTTCAACTGCTCAAGCCGTTTCAGGATGTTACGGTGGAAAAAATGCTGACCGGTGAAATCAGCGCAGCGGTCCGTGACCTGCCGGTTGAAGCGTTTCTGCTGAAATCGCTGCATGGTGCCGGGCTCGGCCCCTACCATGTCGTCGTTGCCGAATTCCGGGATGATCCCACCGAGCGCACGGTCGCCCATGTGAATGCCACGTTTTCCAGGTTCGCGGTTGGCGAGCACAATACCCACCAGTCCGATGGAGCCCGCGGAACACTGGAGGTCGTCCATCAGATCGGCGGCAGTCCCTTACACACCTTCAACGTCCACTGGAAATCGGGAGCGTCGGACCAGAAAAGCGAACAGATCCGGATCGGCAATGCCGATGTTGTCCGTCGCCGGCTGGATGAAATTCTGAAATCCGATCCGGCGGCCGATGTCGTTCTGGGCGGTGACTTCAATTCACTTTACAACCAGTCGCAACGGTTTTCGAACTGGAAAGAGTCTGCCGTGAATGACATTCTGGGCAGTCAGGGCGATGAACTTGCTGTACGCCAAAGCGGCGGACCGGACCTGTACAACCTGTGGTATGAATTGCCGCCAGAAGAGCGGAGAAGCGATGCATATCGCGGAAGCTGGGGAACGCTGATTCAGTTGATGATTACCCGGGGGTTGTATGACTATCGGGGAATTCAGTATGTGGACAACAGCCAGAGCGTGGCCCGTATCGAAGGGCTGAACGCCCAGCATGGCAGCGGATTGCCGATTCGCTGGAACAGCATCAACGGCGAAGGAGCAGGTTACTCCGATCATTTTCCGGTGCTGGCCCGTTTTCGCGTCGTCGGCGACAACGACGCAAATCGTTTGGTGGAGCTGGAACGTCCAGGCAAGCCGGGTGGTTCCGCAGCGGAACTGCAGGGGATCGCGGTTGATTATGCAGCCATTCCCCGCGACCGGCTTCTATCGACCGAAGAGCTGGGAAGCACCGAAGAAATCCGGAAAACCGAAAACATGGGGCGTTTGTTCAACGTGAAATCCGTCGTCTCAGGTGAGAAGCCTTTCAAGATCAAAGTCCAGGGTGACGAGTACACCGTTTGGGCATTTGACCTCGATCTGCGACTGAAGATTTACGAGCGATTTCCCGTTGGCGCAGAAATGAATTTTCTGGGTGAACTGGGTGTGCACGAGGGAACGTGGCAGTTCGTTGTTCAGGACATTTCCTGGCTGGATCCCCGGTAAAAACCGCGCTTCGCCTGGATCGACAGCGCCACGTCTTTATCCGGGAATGGCCAACTGGTTAGCGACCGCGGGGTTTGCCTGGGGCTTTTGCTTTTCGCACACCCGACCTCGGCGCCGGAGCCTTTGCGGCCGGAAATTTCCCGCCAGGACGGCGACTGGTTTTTCCCGCTGGCGTCTCTGGAGCAGCGTTTCGGGAGGCACCGCGACGGGGAGGTCCGGTCGGTTTTTCGCGGGAAACGGCCCGACCCGACGATGGACCCCGGTCGGGCCCACGGACTTTTGCCGCGGTTCGCCGGGGTTTGTTGCGGCCGCGAAAATCCTGCAACATCGACTGTTCTGTCATTTCCTTCTGCCGCCGGTCTCCAGACGCTCCCGACGGTTTCCGGCTGGCCAGGCCCTTGAGTGCAGCGACTTCTTCCTGGGTCAGTCGCCGCGATTCACCCGCCGCCAGATCACCCAGCAGCACCGGGCCGATCGCAATCCGTTTCAGCCGCAAAACCTTGTGGCCGATACTGGCCAGCAAACGGCGAATTTCCCGGTTGCGGCCTTCGCGCAATACGATCTCGACAATCGTGCCCCGACGGGTGGTGCGGCGCGCGGTCGCGCGTGACGCCTTGGCCAGTCCTTCGGCCAGCTGAACTCCCTTTTGCAAAAGGTCCAGCTGGTCCCGGGTCGGTTCACCGGCAACCTCCACCAGATAGCGTTTGTCGATTCGAAACGAAGGGTGCGTCAGCCGGTTGGCCAACTCGCCATCGTTGGTCACCAGGATCAGGCCTTCGCTGGTGCGGTCCAGCCGGCCGACATTGAAAACGCGGACATCCGTTTTAATCAGGTCGATCACCCGGGTTCGCCCGTCCGGATCGCGGTTGGTGCAAACAACACCCACAGGTTTGTTCAGCATGAAATACTGGGGGCGTTCGATTTTCAGGGGTTCGCCGTCCACCAGAACTTTCTGCGAATCGACATCGACGCGGGTGCCGAGTTTGTCGGCGATCTGGTTGTCGATTTCGACGCGGCCTTCGACGATCAGTGTTTCACATTCGCGGCGGCTGCCGAATCCGGCCGCGGCCAGCACCTGTTGCAGCCGGGGGGGGCGCGGCTCGGAGGATTTTGTCGTCTTGGCAGAGCGGGCGCCAACCGGTTTGCGACGCAGTTTGCCCCGCGGTTTTCCGGCGGCGGGTCCACCCGCAACGGGCTTGCTGCCAAAGGTTTTTTTCCGGGCGGGCTTGCGACTGGACATCTTTTTTTTTGAACCTGAAAGCGAACGAACGGAAAACTTGCCAGGCATTTGTCGAAATGCCTGGTGGCTGCGGAAGGCAGACGGCTCCGGCCAGACAGACAGATCGCAGCAGAAGTCGCCGGGAGGTGAATCACGGCGAATGCCCACACATTTTCGCGGGCCACGTCCAAAGTGTAGATGCGGAGGCTCAAATCCGCCAGGGGCAAAGTCAGCATCAGACAGATTTTCGCGACTTTTTCCGGCGTTTCAGGACTGGGCCACCGCCGATTCCCCCCCCAACAGAAAATTGGCGTCTGGCCCCAATCTAACCCAAAACCGAAAACCAGGTCTGACCCCAAATGGGGCTGCTTACTCCACGTTACATTTTTGCAGCCGCTCGCGAATGTTGGCCAGAATCTGTTGCTCCAAAGTGATGTCGCGCCCCATCGGGATCCAGCCCGGGTTCGGCTGGGCAAGCAACAGGTCGTCGCGATCAAAATCCAGCGTCGTGTCGTAACGCAACAACCGTCCCGAGACGGGCGACTGCTGCGGGTCCGGCAGGTCCTCCAGTTCCTTGTAGACTTTCAGATCGATCAGGTAACCATTCGAGGTGGGGATGACCCGGGTTTTTGCAAAACGGCGCACGGTCTGCAGGGTAGCGTGTGCCCGTTCGAAGCCGCGTGCGGAGTCACGCCGCCAGGGCTCGAAAATTGTGCTGCCAATTTGAGGATGCGTTTCGATCCAGCCTTCTGTCAACAGTCCATCGACGAGGCGGACCCGTTCTTCACGCCAAATGCGAAAATAGTTGTCCAGTTCATCCGAGACCTGGTCCATAACAACCATCCGGTCCAGGGGCGAGACGGGCAACGGATTGGCGACGGCAGCGTATCCGTCGGGAATGGGCATCGGGCCTTCCTGCGAAAAACCGCGACAACCGCCGAGGGCTGCCGCTATCAGGCTTATCGCAAAGAGGTTCCAGATTGGTTTCATCGACTCGCTGATGAAGTGTGTTTTTCAAAACGTGAAATAACGGAGGGGAGATTCCCAAAACGCTTTTCTGGCAACAACCCCAAACCCGCCCGGACAATTGTCGCCAGGCCTGCTAGCATTTCACGGGTTCCAGCCCAGACATTTACTGATGACAGACCGTTTGCGATGAAGCCAAAACCGAATCCAGCCGAAGTAGCCATCAGCCTGGTTGTTGAACACTTTGGGTTTGTCCCTGTCGTTCGGCAGCTCGATGGCGAGCGGGACTGGAATTTCCTCGTCGAAAACCAGCGGTTGCATCAACGCTGTGTGCTGAAGCTGTTCGCCGCCGGGGAGAATCCGGGTTTTGTTGCCGCCGAAATCGCAGCCCAACAACGGCTGGCGGCCGACGGATTGCCCGTCCCATCCGGGGTTCCAACACTGGCTGGCGAGTGGTCGTTTGCCTGCGAGGTCGATGGCGTTGGACGGATCGGCCGGATGGTCAGCTTTCTGCCCGGCACAGTTCTGGCGAAACAGAAGGTTGTTCAGCCCGAATTCTGGGACGATTTTGGAAGCGTTATCGGGAAAATGTGCGCGTCGCTGAACGGTTTTGATCATCCCGCGATTCACCGCGAGTTTGACTGGGACGTTGGCCGCGGTGAGGGGGTGGTTCAACAGCTGTTGCCGCTGGTTGCGGACGCGCCGTTACAAGGGTTGTTGCAGGCGGTCGGGGAACAGCACGCTGTTGCGTTCGCTGCACTTTCGCTTCCGTTGCGTCAGGGAGTGGTGCATGGCGATCTGAATGACTGGAACGTCTTTCTGGTTCCCACCGATCCGTCGCAGTCCACGCAGCAACAGGTGGCGGGCATCATCGATTTCGGAGACATGGTCTGGTCGGACCTGATCAATGATCTCGCGATCGCGATCGCTTACGCGGTTCTGGACCGGGCTGATCCCCTGGATGTTGCCTGCCGGATGGTTGCCGCCTGCCACGGTGAATGGCCGATGACAGATGACGAGTTGCAGTTGCTGTGGCACCGGGTTCGCTTGCGTCTGGCAGTCAGTGTGGCGATGGCCGCAAAACAGGTAGCGGACGATCCGGCGAATGTCTACCTGCGAATCAGCCAGGCAGCGATTCGTCGCACGTTGCCCCGCCTGATGCTGATACCGGCAGGGTTTGCCTACGCTGCGTTCTGTCGGGCTTGCGAAAGGCCGCTGCCGGATTCGGTCAACCATGCGAAACAATGGCTGGAAAGCAGACAGGGCAAATTCCATTCGCCGGTGGGCGGATTGACGGAGGGATCGGTTATCCGGATTGACTGGAGTGTGGGAAGTAGTTTGTTCGCGGGCGATCCAGCGCTGTTGCCCCGGCTGCTGGAGGATGCGACCGAACAGTTACTGGAGAACACGCCGGGGTTTTTGGGTGTTGGCGGATGGGGCGAGCCGCGGCTGGTCTATCAGTCGGAACAGTTTGGTACGGAGTCTGGTCACCACGAGCCCCGAACGGTGCATCTCGGTGTCGATGTTTTTGCTCCTGCGGGAACTGAAGTCATCGCACCGCTGGACGGAACGATTCATGCTGTGGACAACATCGCGTTGCCACTGGACTACGGTGGAGTGGTGGTGACACGACACGACGGCGGGCTGGGCACACCTGTGTTCGTGTTGTACGGGCATCTCGATCCTGACTCGATCCGGCGGCTGAAACCTGGCCAGCGAATTGCTGGCGGCGAAACGCTGGGGCGCCTCGGCGACCGCACCTGCAACGGTGGTTGGATACCGCATCTGCATCTGCAGGTTCTGGCGGACGATTTTGGGACAGCCACCGGTTTTCCAGGCGTGTGCCAGGCCAGCTGGCAATCGCTCTGGCTGGAGTTTTGCCCGAATCCGGCAGCCCTGCTGGGACTGACACCCGAATTTGTCGCCAATCGGACAACAGCGACAGAAGTGTTGCTGGTCCAGCGAAAAAAAGTGATCGGTCCCAGTGTGCGAACCTCGTACACGCAACCGGTCCAGATGGTTCGTGGCTGGATGCAGTACCTGTTCGACGAAGCTGGCCAAAAATACCTCGACGGCTACAACAACGTACCGCACGTGGGACATTGCCACCCCAAAGTTGTTGAGGCGACACTGCGGCAAATGAAGCTGCTGAATTCCAACACGCGGTACGTCAGCCGACTGCAGGGCGAATTTGCCGAACGTCTGGCGGGAACAATGCCCGAAGGACTGGACGTCTGCTTTTTTCTGAACTCGGCGAGCGAAGCGAACGAACTTGCATTGCGTCTGGCTCGCGCTGCAACCGGTGGCCGGGACATGATCGTCAACGAGGATGCCTACCACGGCCACACGACTTCGCTGATCGATCTCAGCCCCTACAAACACAATGGCAGGGGAGGGGAGGGCCCGCCAGACTGGGTTCACACGGTTCCGGTCCCCGACACGTATCGCGGTCCCTACCGCAACGATGACACCGCAGCCGGCCAAAAATTTGCGTCACACATTCTCACGGCTTTGCAATCGATCGCAACGCGTGGAGGGAGGCTTGCCGGCTTTATCGCCGAGACGTGCCCCAGTGTCGGCGGGCAAATCATTCCACCGGCTGCGTATCTGGCAAGTGTGTACCAGCTGGTTCGGGCCGCAGGCGGCGTTTGCATCGCTGACGAAGTCCAGACGGGGTATGGCCGGATGGGCGACTGCTTCTATGCTTTCGAACGCAGCCAAGTCGTACCGGACATCGTGGTGCTGGGCAAACCGGTGGGTAACGGCCATCCGCTGGCAATCGTTGTCACCACCGGCGCGATTGCGGATGCCTTCGACAACGGCATGGAATACTTCAGTACTTTTGGCGGCAATCATGTCAGCTGTGCCGCGGGACTGGCCGTACTGGAAGTGGTCCAGTCGGAAAACCTGCAACAGCACGCGCGGGTCACTGGGGAACACCTCGGTTTGCTGTTCCACAGGCAGATCGCCACCCATCCAATGGTGGGAGACATTCGCGGCAGTGGCCTGTTTTGGGGAATCGAACTGGTCGCCGACCGCACCACGCGAGAACCGGCGACGTCCGCCGCTGGCTGGGTCAAGAACCAGTTGCGTCATCGGGGCATTCTGATTGGCACCGACGGTCCCCACGACAACGTTTTGAAAATCCGTCCCCCCATGCCGTTCGATTCATCGAATGCGGAGCACTTGACGCGAGAGCTTTCGGAGGTGCTGATGTCTGTCGGTTTGCAGCGGGACGCGT
Organism: Pirellulaceae bacterium; assembly: GCA_041752775.1. Lineage (GTDB taxonomy): Bacteria > Planctomycetota > Planctomycetia > Pirellulales > Pirellulaceae > BJ22. The sequence continues at coordinate 8,492 of JBGSVU010000246.1, forward strand.
AACCTGACCGCGCAGGTTATGGCGGTCAGGTCGGGCATCGTCTTCGTTCCAGCGTTATCGTCTCCGCGGTGCTTCTTTTTCTGGCAGCGGCATTACCTCCACTTTGCGGATGGCGACCGTACTTTTCGGGTCGTGTTGCTGAAAAGCAAAATGGCCTTCGGCAAAAGTCCGGTCGAAATCGAGGTACTCGTACAGTTCGTTACCATCGACGGTGACCTTGATTCGCGTCATTTCGCGGCCACGCCAGACATCGTCCCGGACTTCGACTTCGTAAACGAACCATGTATCGGGTTCTACCAGCCGCTGGTACACGTGACACATTCCGTAGATGGAACCTGTGCGAATCGGGTCAGAATGCGTGCTGTCGATCTGGGCCTCGTAACCGTCGGCAAATCCGGGTTGGGGAGTCGTGCGGAAATACAGGCCCGAATTCCCCCCGTCATTGATCTTGATTTCGCAGCGATATCTGAAGTTTTTATAGGGTCCAGACGTGTTGACCAGCATCGAAGCATCCCCGGAACCCGTCAGCGCTCCATCTTTTATTTCCCAGACGCTTTTTTCACCGCCAACTTTTTCCCACCCCTCCATCGAACTGCCGTCGAACAGGGATATCCACTCGGTGGATGCGGCCTCATTTTCCTGGGCCACGGCAACCGCCGGAAGTGCTGTGAATGGAAAAATGGCAAACGAACAAAGCAGAAGAATTGCGATACGCATAAGATGTCCCTGTAAATGGCTGGCGTGGTTGAATCGGGCCCGGACAGTCACGAATGTCCTGTCCCCGTCCCCAAAACAGTCTAGCCCGAATGATACGCATGGGCCATGGCGATGACGGCGATCATCCCGGGCGTAGCGTTGCGGGTCTCGGGGGAACCGGGGAACCGGATGATCCGGCAGACCTACGCACTGTGACAGCCCCGATGGCCGTGGGTCAAATCGATCCTGGAGGCATCCAGGTTTTCAATCTGCATATTGGGTTGGCGGGCACTGTGAAGCGTTCCCGGTTTGTACTGTGCCTGTTCGTGGCCTAAAATGCCCGATCCCCGAATTCACGTTGGAATTGCGGGCCGTTTCCGTTCACCACGCTTCACCGGGGCCTTCTGCGCATGTCATCGTTGCCTGTTCTGGAATTTGTTCTGAAGAACTACAAAAACTTCAACGCCCGTGTGACTCGCGATGCGCTGCTGGCCTACTGGAAACACCTCCAGGCCGACGGAAAAATGTTCTGGACGCTGGCCGGGGCGATGTCTTCGGCCCAGTTGGGAATCACGCTGGCTCCGGCCATTCGGGAAGGGATCATTCACGGGATTTCCTCGACGGGTGCCAATCTGGAGGAGTCGCTGTTTCGGCTGGTCGCCAACGACAGTTACAGGGATTTCCCCGAATACCGTTATTTCACCAAAGCAGACGACACGAAGATCCTGAAAGACCGGATGCGGCGGGTAACCGACACCAGCATCCCGGAAGACGAAGCGTTTCGCGCGGTCGAAAAGTTCATCGTTCCCATGTGGGAAAACGCGACGAAGAACAACACCCGCCGGTTCTGGCATGAATATTTTTACGAGCTGGTCCAGAAGATTCCGGCGCGGTCCCATGAAGGCCGGGCAGACGAATCGTGGTTGCTGGCGGCCGCCAAAGCCAACCTGCCGATGGTCGTGCCCGGTTACGAGGACTCCACCTTCGGAAACATCTTTGCCTCGCATGTCAAACACGAGGAGTGCTCGGCATCAATCGTCAAATCGGGTATTGAGTACATGGCCGGATTTTACGACCAGTACGCCGAACTTTCGAAAGGTGCCGGAATCGGATTTTTCCAGATCGGCGGCGGGATTGCCGGCGATTTCCCCATCTGCGTCGTGCCGTCGATCAAGTATGACTTGCAGAAAAAAGTCAAACCCTGGGCCTACTTCTGCCAGATTTCCGACTCGACAACTTCCTACGGCTCCTATTCGGGCGCCACTCCCAACGAAAAAATCACGTGGGACAAGCTGACCGAAAAGACACCGATGTACGTTATCGAATCGGACGCCACGATCGTCGCGCCGCTGATGCTGTCGGCACTGCTGGAATGCAAACGGAATCCCAAAGAAGCCAACAAATTGATCGCGAAGATGGCCGCGTAAACAGCATTCGCCAGCCTGTTTCCGGTGGTGTCGCTTCGCTCAACCACCGGCTAATGGTTTTTAACCCCCGCCGGGGTGAAACAAGGTGGAGCCTTGTTACCAGCAAGTATCAAGTGAAGCATTGCTACCAGCACATATCATGAATGGGGAAGTCCAGCCTTCAATTTCGGCTGCAATGGCTCTGGCACCCTTTCAGGGTGCTTGATGACTACGACGCCTGTTTCCGGTGGTATCGCTTCGCTCAACCACCGGCTAATGGCTTTTAACCCCTGCCGGGGTTTTTTTCCGGTTTCTTGCCGCTTGTTCCGGCGCCGATCCACGCCTGTTTGGCAACGTCACCTGAAATTTCCAGGAGAACCAGACGCAACGGCACAGCTAATCGCTTTTAACCCCCGTCGGATTTTTTTCCGGTTTCTGCCCCCTGTTTCCGGCGACGATCCACAACTGTTTGACAACGTTGCCTGCAATTCCCAGGACAACCATGGGCAACAGCACAGCGACGATCACGTTGGCCAGAAACACAATAATACCCATCGGGTTTTTGCCCAGCTTTTTCGGA
>JBGSVU010000247.1:0-2878 GCA_041752775.1 Pirellulaceae bacterium
AGCGGGCGAATCCGCCGGTCATGCATGGTACGCGATGCAGTTCATCGAAGGGGTCAATCTGCAACAGATGATCGCAATGCAGGGGACAGCCCACGAAAACAGGCTTTCCGGCACGGAATTCAGCCGTGTCAACCAGGCTGACGAAACGGTTTTGCTATTCGGCAGCACCCACAAGGAAGAACAGCCGGGTTGTTCTATTGGAGAAGAGAAAGGGCAAGCCCGACCCGTACAATGGACTTCCTTGTCCGTTGAGAAACATTCGGCATCCGTTGAGAAACTTTCGACGGACGAGGACGTCCATCGTACATTGCCCGTTGCTCTTCCAGTCGAACTGTCGCCGCAAACATGTGCCCGAATCGCCTTGCAAGTCGCAGAGGGACTTGACTTTGCCCACAACCGGGGCATCCTGCATCGCGACATCAAACCTTCCAACATCATTGTCGATTCTGAAAACAGGGCCTGGATCGCCGATTTCGGTTTGGCCATATCGAACGAACAGGAAGCTCTGACGGCTACCGGCGATGTCGTCGGAACAGTTCGCTATCTGGCGCCAGAAAGATTTCGTGGCCAGTCGGACCCGCGCAGCGACATCTACGCGCTGGGGCTGACGCTTTATGAAATGCTCCAGAGGCAACCGGCCTGGCCTCATCTTGAACGCGCCCAGCTGGTTCAGCAAATCATGACTGGTTCAGTTCCGCGAATTCGGCCCCGGACAGTCGGCGTTTCGCGGGACTTGGCCCGAATCGTCGAAAAAGCGGTCACCGCCAACCCGGCCGAACGATATCAGCGGGCCGACGAGATGGCCGACGACTTGCGGAGATATCTTGGCGGTCGTCCCGTCCTGGCACGCAAGCAGTCCGTCCTTCGCAGCCTGTTGTTCTGGAGCAAACGCAATCCGCTTGCTGCATCTCTGGCAGCAACTACCATTCTGGCGCTGGTCACCGGAACTGTCGTATCGCTCGTGCTGGCATCCAACTGGCGCTCGGCATCGATCCGGGAACACGCCAACGGCATCGCTGCCTCAAAATCCGCGAAAGCAGCATTGCTGGAATCCGAACGATCAGGAAAACTGTTGAGCCTTTCCACCGATGCCCTGAGGGAAATGACTTCCCTGGTCGTAACAGACCTGCTCGCAGGCAGCCAGTCACCGACCGAACAACAGCGGGGGTTCCTGACCAGGGTGCTGGAGTACAACCATTCTCTGGTGAAAATCTCCGACTCCGACAGGCAGTCGCGAATCCGGATTGCGGGGGCACTTCATGAGATCTCCACGATTCACAATTTGTTGGGGGAAAGGCAAAAGGCCCTGCTTGCCATCCAGTCATCCATTTCAGTCTGGCAGGAACTTGCCGATGAATTCCCTGACGAACCAGCCTGCCAGATTGATCTTGGGTGGGCACTCAACGCGAATGGCGTTTACCTGTCGGCAGACGGAGACTTCGACAAGGCAATGGATTGTTACGTCGAAGGCAGAAACCGGATTGGGAATGTGAATAATGCACCCGATTACACCAAAGTTATCCGGCTGAATCTGGGCCAGATCGACTCGAACATTGCGACAATCTCCTTGGCAAACGAAGATTATGTGGCCGCGAACGAAGCATTCAGCAAGGCCATTTTGAATCTGAATCTTTTGTTGGGCGAAGACCCTGAAGATTCCCGTACGCGGGAAATTCTGGCGGATTGTTACCACAATTTTTCTCTTTCGTTGATGAAGTCTGGCGAACCCGAACAGGCAAAATCTGAGGTTGAGCGCGCCGTTCGAATGCGAAAACAACTTTGGGACGGCGCGCCTGACGAACGACGGTATCAGTATGATTTCGCCGAATCTGTACGGGCGTCAGCGCGAATTGCGTTGAAACAAAACAAGGCCGGTGATGCAAAACAGCTTTTTGCCGAGGCCCTGAAAAACTTCGCAGCACTTGTCGACGACTATCCTTCCGTCCCCACGTACGGCCAGCATCAGGCGTCCTGCCTGGACGAAATGGCCTCGGTCTGCGACCAGTTGAACCAGCCGGATGACGCGGAAAAAATGTTATTCCAGGCCATTGATATTCGCCAGCGGGTGGTCGAGCAGGCACCTGAGCTGACCAGCATTCGCCGCGAACTCGCGATATCGCAATACGGGTTGGCAATCAGGCTGAGTTCCAGCCAGCCCGACCGCGCCCTGAACCTGTTTCGCGAGGGGGCCAGACAATGCGAAATTTTGATTGAGATGCAACCTGCTGAGAATATTTATTTGGAAGATTTGGCCCGACAAACTTACCAGCAGGGACGGTTGTTATGGTCACAAAAATTGTTCGCCGACGCGCTGTTGCAGTTTCAAAAAACGGACCGGTTGCTTGTCGATTTGATGGGGAAAAAAACCGATGACGTGAATCTGCTTATTTTTCGGGGAGGATCCAGTTGCGATCACGGGAGTCTGCTTGTCGAAATGAAGCGGCCGCAAGAAGCCTTGCCTTGGTACGATCAGGCGATCGACATGCTTTTGAAGGTCAGTGATTCCGAGGAACGATTTCAGGAATCGGGAAAGTACCTTTTACTTGCCTATAAAGGACGAGCCGGGGTTTTGTTTGAATCAAAAGACCATCTTGCAGCAATTCCAGACTGGGAACGGGCCCTGGAGTTGCAACCTGTTGAGTCGACGCGGACGCCCATTGCCCTCAACCTTTGCCTGAGTCTGGCTCGCACCGGGCAAACCGGGCGGGCCTATGATATTGCCAGTCCGTATGTGGAGGCCGATTTGATTCCAGCCCAACACTGTTTCCTTGCGCGCGTTTTTGTCGTGATGGCTGACCAGGAGCCGATCGAGGCCGATCGAAAGGAACTGTTGACCCTTGCCGCGCAACAGCTGCAGATTGCCCATTCCGCAGTTCCC
>JBGSVU010000248.1:0-1891 GCA_041752775.1 Pirellulaceae bacterium
AATGCCCGGAGAAAGAGGAACCGTTACATCCATTTGAACCCTGTTCCAACTGACGAGTCCAGAATGCAAGCCCACAAGACGTTTTGTTCCCCGGTAAGGGTGTTTCTGGCGGTCCTGGCAGCAGTCCTTGTGGTGGGCGGAGCACCGGCTGTCAACCACGCGCAGTCTGCCGTCGATGATACGGCGTGGACACAGTTTCGGGGTAACGCAGGGGATGCCATTGCGCCCGCTTCCTGCCGCCCACCCACCAGCTGGACCGAAACCGGCTATCGCTGGAGAACACCCCTGCCTGGAAAAGGATGGTCGTCTCCGGTTGTGGCGGATGGCCGAATCTGGATGACATCCGCGGTCAGCACCGAGGCGAGCGAAGAGGAAATCAAACAGAAACTGGCGGGTGTTCAGATGCCGCATATCAAGACCGCTTCGGCATCGATAGAATTTCACGCGCTCTGTGTTCAGGCCGATTCCGGACAGCTGTTGCATGATATCGTTCTGGGGACCGCTGCGGATCCGCAACCTGTCAATCCGATGAATTCCTACGCTTCACCGACGCCAGCGCTGGCGGACGGAAGGGTCATTTGCCATTTCGGAAATTATGGAACCTGGTGCCTTGATGCGAAGAGTGGAACAATCGAATGGCATCGGGAGTTTGTGGTCGACTACAGCGTTGGGCCTGGCAGTTCACCAGTCATCGTGGACCAGCGCGTCGTGCTGGTCTGCGACGGAACCGACCAGCAATACATTGTCGCGGTCGACCTGAACAGCGGCAAAGAAGTCTGGAAAACGGACCGGCCTCCGATCCGGGCCGGGAACGGTGAGTTTCGCAAGGCCTATTCCACGCCCCTGCTGACCGAACTCGCCGGACAGAAGCAGCTGGTGATACCCGGCGCGCAGTGGATCGCCGGTTACAGTCCTGCCAGTGGCGAGGAGCTCTGGCGGGCCGATTTCGGACCGGGGTATTCGGTCACACCCATGGCGACGCGATTTCGGGACAGCTTTGTTTTCGCATCCGGATATGACCTGAAGGAGTTTGTTTCAGTACGGCCCACGCAATCCGGGGAACAGACTGAATCGGCGATCGAGTGGCGCGCCCGGCCGGCATCTGCGATGTCGACGCCTGTTTTGGCGGATGACAGGCTGTATTCGATCAGCGATGACGGCGTCATGATTTGCCTGGATCCGGCCAGTGGGAAAATTCTGAAACGCGTGCGCGCCCTGGCCAACGTTTCTGCTTCGCCCCTGCTGGCTGGCGGACATCTCTATTTTTTCAGCCGGGATGGGGTTGGCATCGTTGTGAAATGCAACCCTGAACTGGAAATCATGAGCGAAGTGAAAATGGATGCTCCGGTTTACGCCAGCCCGATACCACTGGGCAATGACCTGCTGGTCCGAACCGCGACTGAGCTGATCCGGATTGGAGACGGAAATTGACGCTGCGGTGCCGTCCGGCCTGAATCGACAGGACCCGCGTCCGCGAGTGTCCGCAATCCGGGGCGATTCGGTCGAGGGTCAATTCGAACACCCGTCAGTAACCGGTCTTCCATCCCGGCGGGGAACGACAGTTTCCTTCCGTAGGGCTGCTTTTTGGAAATTGCCCTCGTCGGAAAAAAGCCCCCGTCAGGCAGAAGGTAAAAGGGGAGCCTGGCACGAATTCCATGCGGGGCGGGGTTTTCGGTGCAGCGGCATTTCGGATACGATTCGGAGCTGTTGTGATAGCTCTGAAAGTTCAATGCCATACCGAAACTGATCTGTGGACGACACTACTTCGCCCGAATCGTATTACCGCTGCAGCCTGGAATCGGCGCGCGAGCAGCTGGCCGGTGCCCGCGGGCGCTGGCACCGGGTTGGGTGGGCGCGGGGCGGGGCTTTTTTGCTGTCGTTGGCGCTGTTG
>JBGSVU010000249.1:0-4705 GCA_041752775.1 Pirellulaceae bacterium
CCACCAGTTCAGCCCGTTCGGCCATGGCCAGCTGCATCGCGCTCCGGAATTCGGCCCCGGCGGTTTCATACTCCTGTCGCGCCGCCGCGATTTCGGCTTCCGTCGCAGCCGGTTTCGCTTCGCCCAACAACAGCCGCGATCCCGAATCCGTCGGGTCTTGCCCGGAAATCGTCGCGACCAGCCCTGCGCACCCAAGCACCATCACCGCGGCCTTCAACGCCCCGGACAGCAAAGAGGGCAGGCAGGTTGCTTCCGACCGAAACAAAGCGTCGGCCTGTACCGGAAAAATCAGGGAGTGATTCGCAATTTTTTTCGACATCAGAACGGTGCGCAGTAGTAGAATGGTGCCGTCGTATTGCCAGCAAAAACGTTGCCCGCCAGCGACGGTCTGATTATACCCGAATGCCCTTCCTTTTGGGAAAAGTCCTTTCATCGCCGTCTCGCGTTCCCGCCCCCCGGAATTCGGCTGGCTCCCTCGCTCAAAATACCCAGGCACATGCCCCAATTCAAACGCGGAAAAAACATCGATCACTGGAACCGGGTCGCGCCTGCGGCGGTCGGTAACCAGATTCGCATCATCGGCGGGAAATTTCGCGGCCATTCCATCCGCTGGTCGGGTGACCTGCGAACCCGGCCCATGAAAGACAACATTCGCGAAGCCCTCTTTAACCTGATCGGCGGATGGGTCGAGGGACGCCACGCCATCGATTTGTTCGCCGGAACCGGAGCGATTGGACTGGAAGCCCTCTCGCGGGGAGCCGCCGCCGCGACTCTCGTCGAACGACACTTTCCAACCGCTCGAATTATTCGCGAAAACATCGCCGCGCTCGACCCCAATTTGCCCGCCGAAATTGTCAAATCGGATACTTTCTTCTGGGTTCGACAATTCGTCAAAGCCGATTTCCAGCGGCCCGGGATCCCCTGGCTCGTATTCTGCTCGCCTCCCTGGAACCTGTTTGAACGCCGCACCGAAGAAATGATGCTGATGGTCGATTCGCTGCTGCAACTGGCACCGTCCGAATCGGTTTTCGTCGTCGAAGCCGACGAATCATTTGACCCGCAATTGCTCCCCATGCCGAACCAGTGGCGTGTCCGGCACTATTCACCGGCGTTACTCTGTGTCGTGCGACCGAATGCGGAATCCGGCGGCTAAACCGGCCAAACCAACCGGCCAAACCAGCCAGCCGCAACCTTTCTTTGCGGTCAGGCAGTACAACCATGCCCTGTGAAACCTCCCTGCTCGGGCAGCAACCTCCAGAAGTGGCGTTTTCCCCAAAAACTGCACACCGAACACTCCACGGCAACGACTGCTGAATGCCTGTCATGCTTTCGCGTGGTGCTGGCACCGGCAACCCTTCTCCAGTCAACCCATCTTACCCAGACGGACATTCTTCGCATTTGCCAGACCGAATGGTACAGTCGCGCCATCTGTTCCGCCAGGGAACTTGACCGAAGATCGTCAGGGGCAGATTCTGAATCGATTCAAAACGCAATAATTCCCGATGAAAAAGGAATCACGCCTACCGATTCAACCACCCCAGATTGCCGCAGAAATGGATTTCTCGTTCGCCTTTCACAGGCGGGAATTGCAACTGATGAAAGAACAGGTTTTCTGGCCCATCACAGCCAGTTTTCTGGTGCTGGTCGGTGTCTTTTTTCTGGCGATTGACGCTTCGCAAAACGGCGACCTGACCCAGTGGCTCAGCCAGAGTTTCGATCGCGCAGGCACTTTGACCGATGCCGGGATCGTAAACACCGGAGTTTCCACGAATCCAGACTCCACAAAAGAATCTGGGCCGGCCCTGGAAACCTTGTCGGATCGAGGCGTCCGACCCGAAGTCGCCGGCGCTTCAAACTCCGCAACGGTTGCCGTTGCTCTGGCGAAGTTTCCGCGCCCCGCCACACCCCAATCCGATGCACTCCAAACCAGTGCGTCCCGGCCCGTTGAGGCCGCATTGCCCGCTGTGGCCGAATCAGTGGCACAACGTCCTCTGACAGATCCGGCGCCGGAACCCGTTGCCCTCGTCCCCCTACATCAGGAGTCCGCCCCGATCCAGTCAAACGAGGAGCCGGCTTCCAGCATCCCTGCTGCACCACAACTGCAACCCGTTCCGCCACCACTCACACTCGTCCCCCTGGCTGACCAGCCCCTGTTCGAAGACGACTTGCCCACGTTTCGTGGCAGTCGTATCGACCCGAACGAAAACGAGGGGGGTGACAAACAGGGTCCGGACGAAAACACAGCTCTTGATCCAGCACCGGCCGGCCGGCCCAAGGCCACAACCCCGCTCACTCCGTTGCCGATGGCGACGCCACAGAAGTTGCCAGACGCCAACACCGCCAGTTCACCCGCACCGGGATCCGCTACGGTGGGCCGAATCAATACCTCCACCAGCGAACCGGACAGCAACCGGGACGAGCCGGCAACGGCTGGTCCCTGGCCCGTTTCCGAATCGTTGACCGAACAGGTCGCGCTCGCAGGCCAGTACAACACCACCGAAAACTGGGCCGCTTCAACCCTGCAAGCACTGGAGATGTTCGGAAGCCTCACCGCCATCGACGATCCACTGGTCGAAACGCTGCTGGAACAACTGGCCAACCAGATCAATGAACTCGACCGCCTGGTGGTCGCCACATCGACTTGTCCCGTTCAAACTTCCGACCAGGCCGCCGGTCCACAGGCCGCGCGGCTGCGGGCGCTCAACCACCAGTTGATCCAGTACTGGTCGCTGTCCGGTGCCGCCTACCGCATGGCAGTACTGTCCCCCGCCCAGGTGGCCAAACCGGGACATATCCCCGTGATCCAGGCCAGCACGGCGCGGTTCCAGCTGCCGCACATTGACCAGGACTGGGATGCCTATCTGACGATTGACGAACTGCAGGCCGCCATCCTTGAAACACCCGGAAACGCCAAAACGAGGCGGCGAGCTGCCCAGCGTTTTCTCACACGCCTGACCTCACCCATGCTGAATGACAGTCAGAAACAGCTCCTCGGCGGCAAATTCGACCAGGCCACCATCGACCTGATTCGCGACATGGCCTTTGACCCAGTCGATCTGCAGGAAACGCTCGGTCAGATCGACCTGTGGCGACAGAGCGGACACGGATACTACGCCGCCCACCTTGCCAGCACCATGCAGGGGCTTTCCTGGCAGGACGACGAAAACAGCCGGGCCCTGGCCGACACCATCGACCAGCAGTTGCGCGCCGCCAATTTGAGAATCAGTGTCAGCGACGAAATGCTGAACCGGTTGCTCCCGGCCCAGCCCGAAGTTTCCGAACCGGTTCACGAAAACATGCTCGGTTCGGAAATCCACGGTCACAGCCGGATTGCCAACCGGTTGCAAATCCGCCTGATTCCCGATCCGCACCAGATTCAGCTGCGACTGGAGGCGTTTGGTCGGGTCCGTTCGCAAACTGCGGCATCTGCCAAAGGATTCGTTGTCGATAACGTGGGCGATTCCGAGTTCCGGGTCTTCAAGCGCCTGATCATCGGCCGCGCCGGAATTCTCTCCGACCGGCCACTGGCCGACGCACGCACTTCCTCCCAGGTTGTGGGCATGAAATCGCGGTACGATTCCATGCCGATTGTGGGCTGGGTTGCCCGTCGCATGGCCAGCAGGCAAATCGCGGAGCAGACCCCCCAGGCCAACCGGATGGTCGAACAAAAACTGCAAACCGAAGTCACCGGCCGCTTCGAGGAACAAATCGACGCGCATCTCTACGATCTGCAGGACTATCTGTCCAGCGCCCTGATCCAGCCACTGTCGGCACTCGAACTGGAACCAACTCCCATCGAAATGCGCAGCACGGACGACCGGATCATCATGCAATACCGCATGGCCGGACGCGACCAGCTGGCCGCTGGCAGCGCCCGCCCAATGGGTCAGCAAAATTCCCTGATGAGCATGCAGGTTCACGAGTCGCTGATCAACAATGTGCTCGGTCGCATCGATTTGGCCGGACAGACGTTTACCGGCGCGGGGTTGTCAGAACATTTGGCCCAGGTTTTCGGCCAGCAGGCCGCTGCCAGCGACCAGGCCGCCACACGCGACTTCCAGCTGGAATTCGCCAGTTATGACCCTGTCGCCATCCACCTGAACGATGGAGCGGCTGTTGTTGAGCTGAACATTCGGGCCCTGAAAGTTGGCAAGGGAAAAACCTGGCGCAACCTGATCGTTCAGGCGACGTACGTGCCCGTGGTGGAAGGCAGCCGGTTGCGAATGGTCCAGGACATGTCCGGCATCAGCCTCAAGGGCAGCCGCCTGAGCTTTCGCGACCAGGCCGCGCTGCGGGCGATTTTCACCGCCATGTTTCGCGGTGAGTACGAGATCAGCCTGATCCCCGAGGGAATCACGCAACGCCTGAACAGTCCGCTTGTGATGAACCAGTTCGATCTCGCCGACGGATGGCTGGCCATGAGCGTCGACCTCGCTGGTTCCCGGCAGTCGCTGACTCCTCCTGCCGATCGCCCCAACAGCCAACAAAGCCAGATCCCTGTGATCAATCTCCACCGGTAGCAGGACCGCGCAGCCCCCAAAATACCGCCGGCTCGCCACCGTGCCATAAAGTAGCACGGTGCGATAATGTAGCACGGTGCGATAATGTAGCACGGTGCGATAATGTAGCACGGTGCGATAATGTAGCACGGTGCGATAAAGTAGCACGGTGGTCCCACACCGTGCTACCTTGAATGCCAAATGGT